>JAGYMR010000152.1 GCA_018400515.1 Tangfeifania sp. | reverse complement strand
GACGAGGTAAATACCTTTGAAATGGACACTAATAATGAGATAAAATTCGCTTGCGAATTCTGCCGAAATGAACTTACGAATTCTATCGTATATCTTTAAAATTAACGCTAATAATGAGGTAAAATGCGCCAGCATTCTATCGAGTACCGCTAAAATTGACGATTGAATGAGATAAATAAAAAAATGCCTAAAAAGAATGGAGGAAGAAAGTTAGTAGGGTGTAAAGGGTAAACCCCCTTTAGATAGAGGTTTTTTAAATAGCTAATTATTAAATATTTAAGTAAATTATATTCACATGAAAGGATTAAAAATAATCGGAATGCTCTTACTGGCAGTAATCTTTGCAGGAACCCTGTTTTTCCTTTACAACAAATCGAAAAAGCGGCCGGATGTATACGAAACCCATCAGCCTTATATCAGCGATGTGGTGATGAAAACAGTGGCCACCGGCTCCGTTGTTCCCCGTTTTGAAGTGGAAATAAAACCCCGCGTCTCGGGGATCATTGATACCCTTTTTGTCACCCCTGGTCAACGGATTGAAAAAAACCAAAAGGTGGCCCGAATCAAGATAATTCCCGACATGGTCACCCTGAATGCAGCAGAGACACGGCTGAACAGGGCCAGGATTAATTTCGAGGATGCAGAAACGGATTACAGCCGGCAAAAAAAGCTGTTCGAAAAAAACGTCATCTCCCGGGAATCCCTCAGAGATGCCAAATACACCTACGATTCGGCCCGGGAAGAACTAAATGCGGCCGAAAACAACCTCCAGCTGGTAAAAAACGGGGTTACCCAAAAGGCAAAAGAGACCACGAATACCCTGGTCCGCTCAACCATTAATGGTATGGTCCTGGCTGTCCCCGTGGAAAAGGGAAATTCGGTAATACAATCCAACACCTTCAACGACGGAACCACCATCGCAACCGTTGCCAATATGAACGATATGATCTTTGAAGGCCAAGTGGATGAAACCGAGGTGGGAAAAATCCGGGAAGGAATGCCCATTGAACTGGAAATTGGTGCCATTGAGAAAGAAAAATTCAATGCCGTCCTGGAGTACATCTCTCCCAAAGGGGTTGAAGAGAACGGAGCCATTCAATTTGAAATAAAAGCCCGCGTACAACTCAAAAAAGGACAATTCATCCGTTCGGGATACAGTGCCAATGCCAACATTGTGCTGGAAAAAAAAGAAGATGTACTGGTCATCCCCGAAGGACTCCTGCAATTTGAAAACGACTCCTCGTTCGTGGAAGTTCAGACAACAGTGGAACAGCAGTTTGAAAAACGGTATGTCAAAACGGGAATCTCTGACGGAATAAACATTGAAATCACCCGGGGATTGTCACCCACGGACAAAATAAAAGGGGAAAAGAGTGACCTCGCACGTTTAAACACCCAGGGAACCGGGGAAGGATAATGGTTGCCGAATGATTTGGTTTCGTTAAATTAGCCACAAATAAAATCCCAGAAAAATGAACAGAATAACCTTACTCTTAATTCCGGCCTTCATTTTTTGTTCCGCGTTTTTTTCACGGGCCCAGCAGGAGTGGTCCCTTCAGGAGTGCATCAACTATGCCCTTGAAAACAATATCCGTATCAAACAGCAGAAGCTTAATGCCCGCTACAACCGGAACCTGGTGAGCCAGGCCAGGTCGGACCGGCTTCCCAACCTCAACGGAGGGCTCTCCAGAAATTTCAATTTCGGACGTTCATTAACCTATGAAAATACCTATCAAAATGTCAACTCTTCGCAGGTGGATGCCTACCTTGCCTCCGAGGTTACTTTATGGAACGGGTTTACGCAAAAAAATGCCATTGAGCAACACGAACTCGACTTGCAAGCCGCCCTGCAGGATCTGGAAAAAACAAAAGACGACATCATTCTGAACATCACAGCCTCCTACCTCGAAATTCTGTTCGCTGAAGCACTCGAGGAAATTTCCCGGGGACAGATCGATGTCACCAAACAACAAATAGAACGAACGGAACAGCTGATTCAGGCAGGAAGCCTGGCCCGGGGTGCTTTACTCGAAATTGAAGCACAACTGGCCCGGGAGGAGTTGCAGCTTGTCAACCATCAAAACAAAGTCCAGCTGGCTTATTTGAATTTGTACCAGTTTCTAGAACTTCCGGCCGAAAAAAGTTTCAAAATCAAGCAACCCACATTGCCCGAAATCAGAGCCAATGCAACCATGAGCCAGTCGTATGAAATCTACAAAAATGCCCTCGGCATGCGTCCGGAAATTAAAGCAGCTCAACTGCGCCTGGAAAGTGCCCGGGAACAGGTTGAAATTGCCCGGGGCTCACGATACCCCAGCCTGAATTTCGGGGCCAACTATTATAATCTTTATAACAATAAGTACACCGACATGTCGGGCGAAGAGATTCCATTCGGCGACCAGTTAAAAAACAACCAACGCTACTCTCTGGGCTTTTCGCTGAACATTCCCCTTTTTAATAAATTTCAGGTAAAAAACAATATTTCCAATGCCAAACTCCAGATGACCGATTTAAAGTACCAGCTTCAAACCGCCAGGAACCTGCTCCGGAAAGAGATTGAACAGGCCTACACCAATGCACTGGCTGCTTTTAACCGGTTTGTCTCCAGCAAGAAAGCGGTGGAGTCGTCCCGCGAAGCATTCCGCTATACAGAAGAAAAATTCAGCCTGGGGATGGTCAACTCGGTGGAGTACAACCAAAGCAAAAACAACCTTTCAACGGCCCGGTCAGAACTCCTGCAGGCCAAATATGAATACATATTCCGGACAAAAATTCTCGATTTCTATAACGGTGTGCCTATTGAATTATAAAAACGCCCTTCTCCTGTGCCCCCGTTCATTTTAAGGGCAAATGGAGTTGTAGAATTCCGCTGATGTTGGAAGGGGCCGGTTACACCTTCTCTCAAAAATACCTGCCCACTTTTTCAATGTAATTCCGGTATTCTTCGCCATAATAATCATGAAGGAACCGCTCTTCCTTCAAAATGAAAAAATGCACACTTCCAAGCGTTAAAAAAGCCATTGTAATGAAAAGAAGACTGGTATGCAGAAGGGCCAGCCCCAAAAAATAAAGATTCACAGAAAGAAAAAACGGATTTCTTGATAGCGAAAAAACACCGGTTGTGATGAGTTTCCCCTGGTTGAGGCGATCAAGACCAAACCGCAGGGACCATTTAAAATGCAGCAGGGTAAGCAATAACAGGACCAGAGAAACAAGAACCAGGGCTATCCCAAGAATCTCCAAAAATAGCAGATCCGTCAACTTTCCGGTACCCCAGGCGGGAAGAAGGATTCCCTGCATCTGAAATGCCAACAGCACCAATTCAGCCAGCCAGATCAAAAAAAGCACGCTAAAAACAGGATAGGCCGCCAGCACAAACCACGGCTTTTTCCCCGGCCCCGGGCTGAGCCGCACCCCTTTTCTGCGGAGGTAGAGAATCCGCCCGGTAAGGATAAAACAAAAAAGAAAAAAACTGGCCAGGGGAAAAATACGCACAAAAGTCATCGCTGCTTTTTGGGGGTAAAATTTACTCCTTTTTTTCGGTTAAAACGAGCATTTTTTTAAAAACACAAAAAGCATTCCCGCTCCGAAAGGCCGGTCTCTTTAACCGGCAAGCCCCCTGGCCGAAAAAACATTCTAAATGTTAGGAAATGAAAAACCAATCGTTAAGGGAAACAGCTCCGGTCCCCGCCCCTCTTTGAACAGGGGCACCATGCCGTAATTGAGAAACACACAAAAATCACCAAACCCAAGACGCCCGGTCAGGTCGTATTTAAAAGAGTTGAGGTAAAAATTGCCATTCCCCTTCCGTTTGCCATCTTCAAATTTATATTTGGTATGGGCCCCAATGTTAAGCCCCCCGATCACACCGGCAGCAACGTAAAGGTTCGAATGCTTCATGCGCAGCGGGGTTTTTACCTCCAGCATTAATGGGGCAGTCAGGTAGCTAATATGCAGCTTTGATTTTTTAAAATCCTCCAGATCGCTCAGGTCTTCCGGTAAAACAATCCGGCTATCTTCCGCTTTCCTGATTGTGTAGGGCTGATCAAAACGAAAATCCATAAAGCTAATCCCGAGCCCGGTAACCAAACCAAAATTGCGGGCTTCATTTTTAAAAGCAAATTCGGCCAGGTTAAGGTTGACCGTAATCGATTTTCCGTTGTTCAACTCCATAAAATCGGGGGGAACTACGGTATTCAATCGGTCATAAAGCGAATAATCGGTTTGGTGGTAATAATTCATCCCAAGTTCCAGGCCTGCCCAGTGTGCATTAAAACGACCGGCCCATCTTTGCTCCCGGTCCTCTTTGTCAATCTTAATGGAAGAGCCGTTTCCGTCTTCAATCACAACTAATGCCCCCCGGCCGATACGTATACGGGTAGTGTCTTTCTGGGCAAAAAGCGGAAAAAAAAGAACACTGCACAGAATCAGGGCAACAAATCGTTTCATTTTCTGTAATTTAATTGTTTTTTTAAAAGACGTGGGAAGGGGATTAAAAGTTACAGGGGAAAATAAAAAAAAACTCCGTTCCGGTTATTTTTTCAGAATTCTGCAGCTTTTCCGGGAAACCCCGTGAGAAAGGCATTGGTGGATCATCCGGTCATCGGGAAGTGGCGCCCCCGGCCCCTTTCACTCCACGATTTTGACCCAACCATATTTATCTGGAACAAGCCCGTCCTGAATCGCCCGGAGCCGGTCATAAAGCCGGGTACACCATTTCCCGGGTTCATCACCGTACCGGAACCATCGATCCTTATCGGCGTCATAAACTCCCCTGATGGGTGAAATAACGGCTGCTGTACCGCAGGCTCCCACCTCTTCAAATTCAGCCAGCTCCTCATAAGGCACTTTCCGCTGTTCCACTTTCAACCCCATCTCCTCCGCCAGCACCATCAGGCTTTTATTGGTAATGGAGGGCAAAATGGAATCAGATTGAGGCGTAACATAGGTGTTGTTCTTTATACCGAAGAAATTGGCTGGGCCACACTCATCGAGGTATTTCTTTTCCCGGGAATCGAGGTACAAAACGGCAGAAAATCCCTGCTTCTTGGCCAGTTTCCCGGCTCCCATGCTGGCGGCATAATTCCCCCCCACTTTGTATTTCCCCGTACCCTGGGGAGCTGCCCGGTCGTAGGCGCGCATAATGACCAGATCGGTCGGTTTAAATCCTTCCGGAAAATAAGAGCCGACGGGCATAACAAACACAATGAAAAGGTACTCCGATGATGGTTTTACACCAATTTCGGGAGCGGTTCCGATCAGGAGGGGGCGGATGTATAATGCGGCATCACTTCCAAACGGCGGAACAAAACGCTCATTCTTCTTCACAGCCATCCGCACTGCTTCCATGAATTTTTCCTCCGGCAGCCGGGGCATTAAGATCCCGTCGCATGAATGCTGAAGTCGTTTGGCATTTTCATCCATCCGGAAAACACGGATTTTTCCGTCCTTGCCCCTGAAGGCTTTTAATCCCTCAAAGGCTTCCTGCCCGTAATGGAGCGATGTGGCCGCCATGTGCAACTGGATGGTGGTGGAAGAACTGACTTCAAGGGGCCCCCACTCCCCGTTCCGGTAATAGCAACGAATATTATAATCGGTATCGCGGTACCCAAATCCTATGTTTTTCCAGTCAACATGCTCCATCTCGATAAAATTAATTTGGTTCTTGAAAATGGCTTATCTCAAATCGCCGGGAGCAAAATAAGAAAATTTTACGTTTTTAATATAAGAAAAAAGTCAGGTTCCTGCGGAATTCCTCAATGATTTAATGCAGGAACCCATTGGGGGGTTCCGGAAATCCGAATTCCCGGATCAGTTTAAACAGGGCTTTCCATCTGGATATAATAGCCGTTATGTTTGCGGACATTCAAAACCATGCCGTTTTCAAAAATCAGGTACTGCCCCTTGATTCCCTTCAGGACTCCACTAATTTCAGGAGTTTTGTCAAATCCGGCGCTTTTTATTTTGGCAGTCTGGTCATTCAGCGGATATTCTATCGATGTTACCTGGTCATCCCGTGATATATATTTCTTTAGTTCGGCAGGAAGGGTTTGAATCACCTGTTTTTTCGCTTCCACCAGGTCTGTTTTTTTGTTTCCCGGACTTTTCAGCATCGCCATCCAGTTGGTCCGGTCAGTAAAATCTTTTTTAAGGAAAACCTCCATTACGCCGGCAATATGCCGGTTCGGTGTCTGTGCAAGTTTAATGGCATGTGTGGCCCCCTGGTCGATCCAGCGCACCGGGATCTGATGGTACCGTGTTACCCCCACTTTAATATCACTGGTATAGGCAAGATAAACAACATGCGCGATAAGATCATGCTTTTCTGCCCACTCCATATCCCGGGCAATACCAAAATGCGACAACGACAGTTCGGGACGCACCACCGATTCACTGGCTTCCGGAGCGGTTTGTAAACACTGGAAGCAAAACCCCTGATGAAACGATTTTTGAATCCGTTTCCCACACGAAATGCAATTGATGCGGCCCGAGAAAAGCAGGGTAATCTTCTGCCCTATCAATTCATTCATGAAAACTTCAGTGCTTCCCACAGGCAAAAAATAACGTACCGGCGTTTCCAGCTCCGTCCGCATCTTCAGGATGTTTCCTTCATATTTCATTAAAATAAAATAATATTAAACATTTGTAATTCAATCAAGTATAAATTAATGGCATCTTTAGTTTACAAGGCCCATGGAACTCGCATTTATTTTATTCATAATATTTTGTGATTATAAATCATGCTCGTTTCATTCAAACACGATATCTATATATTTGACGCATGGAAGGGTTGCA
>JAGYMR010000151.1 GCA_018400515.1 Tangfeifania sp. | reverse complement strand
CGCTGGTGCTGCGGATAAACCGCCCGCAAATCCTGCCCGTCAATGTTCCCGTATACAGCTCGCAGAGGCTTGAAGGCCTCAAGAGTGCCGGCCAGTTCCATTGACCCGAGATCGCCGGCATGCCAAATTTCATCCACCTCCCCGAAAAAAGTAAAAAGCCGTGGCGGGAAAAAACCATGTGTATCTGCCAATAACCCGATCTTCTTCATAAAAGAAATGCCATTTGCCGGTTAATAACATCAAATTAAATTAAATTTGTCGAAATGTAAGAATAATAACCGGCTTGCAGGAAAAATAGAAATTCAGAAAAATGAAGCGCATTGTAATTGTACGCCATGCCAAAGCGGTTCCCTACGGATACCACGACGATTTTAACCGCGATCTTCGCGACCGGGGAAAAAACGATGCCCGCCTGGTAAGCAAAGAGTTGAAAGAGCAGGGGATCCATCCCGATGCCATGATATCAAGCCCGGCTGTAAGAGCAATGAAAACAGCCCGGATATTTGCGGAGAACCTGGGATTTAAAAAGAAAAAAATTCAGCCATTGGAGGATATCTACGAAGGACTGACCACTGATGAATTTCTGGAGGTGGTCAGGGCATTGCCCCCTGAAAAGGAATCGGTGTTCTTCTTTGGCCATAACCCCGGATTTTACCTCTTCGCCAATTATCTGCTTCAGACCACACCCGAGGAAATGCCTACCTGTGCAACCACCGGGATTGATTTTGATGTCAGCCGCTGGGAAGAGGTAAATGCACACACCGGCCGCCAGAGCTTTCGTTTGATACCCAAGATGTTCAAATGAAACGGGCATGATGAATGCCAACAAACAGGAAAAAGCGG
The DNA here is from genome assembly GCA_018400515.1 of Tangfeifania sp. The sequence continues at coordinate 5,979 of JAGYMR010000151.1, read as the reverse complement.
ACGCCATCGAAACATGATCCCTTATGTTGCAAGTTCCATGTATAAACGCTTAAAATTGAAAATACTCCCCTATGGAACCGGTTTTTTACATCCCTGATATCACCGGAAATACAGTAGCTCTTGATCCCAGCGAATCGCGGCACGCTGTGAAAGTGTTAAGGCTCTCGGAAGGAAACCGGATCCGGGTGGTGGATGGAAAAGGAGGTTTTTATGCGGCTGAGATCACAGCGGCCAATCCAAAAAAATGCCGCCTCTCGGTCCGGCCGGCAGGAAAAGAGGGTGTTGATAAGGACTACCGGATCAAGATTGCCATTGCTCCTACCAAGAACATCTCCCGGTTTGAATGGTTCCTCGAAAAATCGACCGAACTGGGGATCGATGAGATTACCCCGGTCCTTACAGCCCATTCCGAACGAAAAACAATAAACCCTCACCGGCTGGAAAAAATCCTGATTGCAGCCATGAAGCAATCACAAAAAGCCCTCCTGCCCCAACTGAATGAACTCATCTCTTTTGAACAGTTCATAACCCAAAATTTCACCGGGGAGAAATTCATCGCCCATTGCAACAGAGAAAATCTCCTTCATCTAAAAAACGCGGTGAAAAAAAAGAGCGATGTAATGGTGCTGATCGGTCCCGAAGGAGGCTTTCATCCGGAGGAAATAGAGCAGGCCGCCTCGAACGGGTGGACCGAAATCACCCTGGGCCCCTCCCGCCTGCGTACCGAAACCGCCGGGGTGGCTGCCTGCCATATTGTAAACCTGATCAATAGTTGATCAGGCACCGGGGAAACAATGATTTTTGCATTTCAAAAAGGAATTGTAATTTTCGAAAAAATTCATCTCATGAGAACACTGCTGATCCTGTTTATTTTAATGGCCGGAAATGCATATGGCCAGTCACCGGCTGTAAAAATCGCCCTGCTGAAATACGGCGGCGGAGGCGATTGGTACGCCGACCCAACAGCCCTGCCCAACCTCATTGAATTCTGCAACGACAATATGAGAACCAACATCTTTCCCGACCCGTCCACCATTGAGATTGGGAGTGCCGAAATATTTAACTTTCCGCTGGTGCATCTTACCGGGCACGGAAACATTGTCCTTTCTGAAAATGAAGTGCTGAACCTCCGGAATTACCTTGAAGGGGGCGGTTTCTTACACGTCGATGATAATTACGGACTGGATGAATATTTCCGGCGCGAAATAAAAAAAGTATTTCCCCGGAAAGAGCTCGTGGAACTGCCCCCCTCCCATCCCCTCTTTCATCAGAAATATACATTCAATGAAGGGATCCCCAAAATTCATGAACATGATAATAAGCCCCCCAGGGCTTTCGGGATCTTTATTGAAGACCGGATGGTATGCCTCTATACCTATGAAACCGATCTGGGCGATGGCTGGGAAGATGAAGATGTGCACAACGATCCACCGGAACTCCGGGAAAAAGCACTGAAAATGGGAGCGAACATCGTCTCTTTTGTGTTCAACCAATAACGTTTCACCTCCGAAATGAAGGCACTAATCGATGTGGCCGGTTATGTCAACCGGGGAAACGGAAATTTTCTGCGGAGAAAAGCGGGTGCGGGGGTTATTGCCGTGCGGGTGGGATAAACTCAAAAAGCGTAAAAACCCAAAATTGGGTTTTTTATCCAACAAAAATGTAAGATATTTGTACTGTCGAGATTTCTGAAAAATATTTGCATCTGAAAACGAAAACAATTTAAATTTTTTAGCCATGAAAAAAATGAAAAAAATCGTTTTTGCATTTGTCCTTTTTTTAATAACAACCGCTGCAGCACAGGCTCAGGGGTATACTACGGGTATTGGATTCAGAGGAGGTTTCTCCCAGGGACTTACCGTCAAGCATTTTATCGGAAGGCACTCGGCCGTGGAAGGGCTTCTTTCCACACGCTGGCGCGGATTCCATCTTACAGGCCTGTATGAGATCCATGCCAATGCCTTTGAAACCCCGGGATTATACTGGTATTACGGTGGCGGCGGACATGTTGGCATCTGGGGCGCTTATGAAGACCATCCCTGGTTTTACGAGGGCACGAACAATTATGCCGTTGTAGGGATTGACGGCATTCTGGGCATCGAATACAACATCGATGCCATTCCCTTCAACATCAGCCTCGACTGGAAACCTGGAATCAACCTCATAGGTCATTCCGGTTTTTGGCTCAATCAGGGAGCCCTGTCTGTCCGCTACATATTTTAAAGGAACTGTTTTGGCAGTCCGCTTCCACCGGAGCAGAAAGCCGGCGTGGGAAAGCAGGCCTACAAAATGGAAAAAAAAAGAGGTTGCCTGAAAAGACAGCCTCTTTTTCTTTATGAACAATCTATGTTGATTAACCTTTTTCCTGTTTCAGGGTTTCTGTGGGCTGGTCGGCTACTTCAGCCGGCCCGAAATACTGGATGGGACCGGGATAAATGTAATGGGTTCCCAGAGCCCACTCGCCCCGTTTCGATACAAAATACTTAAAGGGCTTCCCATCAAGTTCAACCAGTGCCTTTTGAATTACCGGTTTCAGGTGTCCTTTCCGCTTTTCCATATTCATCAGGGTCGTCACTGGAACACCGCCGGCCAACCACTCTTTTGCCGGTGCTGTCAGATTCCGGACCGATGCCATATAACCGGTCTTCCCTTCTGAAATAAGGAATGAAGCCGTAAAACCAAGCGAATAACAATAATCGGCGTCAAAATTGGAGGGAGCTGCGCAGCGACCTTCATATCCAAAGAAATGATACTGGGTGCTGAATTTTCCGCTGAAAGTCCCCTCCCTTTTCATTGTTTCAAGCCGTGTTTTTACCATCTCTCCCAGCAGTTTTTCCGTTTCAATCAACGAGACCTGAACATTTCCGTGGGGATCACGGTCCAGCGTCAACTGGGTGGCAATCCCGGAAGGCAGGGACTTAAACAAACTTGAAGCATCATCCGACAAATGTTTTGCGACCCATTCAAGCCGGTGACTCTTTTTTACAATTTTAAATTCCTTTCCGCTGGAAGACCCTTCGGCCAGAAGATCATTCAACTCGGAGATCAACTGTTTCATTTCAGGGACAAATTCGATCAATCCCTCCGGAATAAGGGCAACACCAAAATTATCTCCATTCTCTGAACGCCTGGCAACAACTTTAGCAATGCTTTCCACAATTTCGCCCAGCGTCTGCTTCTTTACAGCAATCTCTTCCGAAATAAGAGCAATGTTCGGCTGGGTTTTCAGAGCACATTCCAGCGCAATATGGGAAGCAGAGCGTCCCATTAATTTGATAAAATGCCAGTATTTCTTGGCCGAATTGGCATCGCGCTGAATATTACCGATGAGCTCGGAATAGACTTTTGTGGCGGTATCAAAACCAAAAGAGGTTTCAATCGTTTCGTTCTTCAGGTCGCCATCAATCGTTTTGGGGCAGCCAATAACCTGAACACCGGCTTTCTTTTGCAGATAATATTCCGCAAGCACACAGGCATTGGTATTGGAGTCATCTCCGCCAATAATCACCAACGCATTCAGCTTAAGATCTTTGGCAATCGCCAATCCTTTATCAAACTGCCACTCCTCTTCCAGTTTGGTTCTTCCGGACCCGATAATATCAAATCCCCCGGTATTGCGGTAGTCTTCAACAATATCCGCAGTTATTTCCATGTACTTGTGGTCAACAAGTCCGCCGGGACCTCCCAAAAAACCGTACAATTTGCTTTCGGGATGAATTTTTTTGATCCCGTCAAAAATGCCGGAGATCACATTGTGGCCCCCGGGTGCCTGTCCTCCGGACAATATGACGCCAACATTCACGGGCGATTTATCCTTGCTCTCCCTGGCTTTTTCAAAAGTTACCACCGGCATTCCGTAGGTATTCGGAAACAATTTTTTTATTTCCTCCTGATCACCCACCGATTGTGTTGGCTTTCCCTCTGTAAGCTTTAGGCCCTCCCGGAGGGCATCGGGCAATTTGGGCTGATATTTGGCCCGTTCTTTTTGTAATGCACTGATATCCATATTCATTCAATTTTATATCACAATATCTTCATTAAGAATTCAATCGATGTTTGTATTCCAAAAGACTTCCCGGTTCCCCTTCTTCACGGGTGGGAAACATGCGAAAAAAAGGACGATTCCAATCACCAGCCCGGAAGACCATCGCATCGTTTTATTCAAAAATAACGGTTTCCGCAGGCACGGCATCCGAAAAAAGTTCTTATTACAAAAATTTAAACTAAAATTCATTTAGGGACTCCAAAACATGCCGGAGCAAAATTTTCCGGATCCCCGGTAAATGCAGGGAAGAAAGGGCGAAATCACTCCTCCGGACTGAACCGCTGTTTTTTATTCCGCTTTTTCCATTTTTCGAGGGCCAGCTTCTGAAGGTCTTCCACCCGGTCGGATTCATCCACAATCTCCAGCCCAAGCAGTGTCTCAAACAGATCTTCCATCGTCACCAGCCCCACAATGCTCCCAAAATCGTCCACCACCATGGCCAGGTGCTCCCGGTTCAGGATGAGGGTATCCATTAACTTGGCAACGGTGAAATTATCTTCCACAAAAAGAATATCCCGCTTGATCTCAGAAGCTTTAACAGCATGCTTGTCCTGGGCCAGGTTTTCCAGCACATTGTCTTTGAGGATAAGCCCGGTGATGTTATCCGGATGATCCTTATATACGGGGATCCTGGAAAAAACCATGGGCTTAATCTCGGCATAAATGTCTTTCATCGGCATGTCCTGATCAAGCATCATAATAACCGAACGGGGAGTCATAATATCCCTTACCTTAAGGTTTTCTAAACGAAGAAGGTTTTGGATGATCGATTTCTCCTCCCGGTCGAGGGCCCCACTTTTAAGCCCTGCATCTGCCATGGCAGCAAAATCAGCCCTGCTGAAAACACTGCGCCCCTTTTCGGTTTTTACCAACCGGGTAATCCATTTGCTCAACCAGACAAAAGGGGCCAGAACAATCAGCAAAACACGCAGGGAACGAACCGTAAAAGGGGTGAGTTGCTTCCAGAAATTGGCTCCCAGCGTTTTGGGAATGATTTCAGAAAGCACAAGAATGGAAAGCGTCATTGCCCCCGCAATCAATGATTCATAGGTTGTCTGGAAGATGATCAGGTCAATCTGATGCGTCCCAAACAGTTTCCCGGCCTGAACCCCCACGCCAAGGGCCCCGATCGTATGGGCAAAAGTGTTTAATGTCAGAATCGCTGAAAGGGGCCGGTCAATGTCCTCTTTCAGCCGGTTTAACAGGTGCCCGGTGTGCGGTTTTTCTGTTTGCATCCTGCTGATGTATGAAGGGGTGACACTCAATATCACCGCCTCCCACATCGAGCAAAAAAATGAAACAACAATTGACAAAGTAAAAAAGAAAAATAATTCTGCCATAATTTATTTCATTCTGAATACAATCTCCGGCAACACCTGCCTCCGTTCGAAATTGCATTTCAGTAAATGATACGAAAATATGGAATTATCGGTTCTTTAAAAATGGTAGGCATAAAAATTTTCCAACATTGAAAAAAATAAAACGCCGGAAAGAGCTGCCAGGGCTGTAAGTCCACCCTGAAAACAAAGGGCGAATCATTGGATGAATCAATTGACAAACAGATTTTTACCTTGCCCGGATAAAAAAATCACCTCCCGTCCGGGAGGGCTCATCTCCTTTTCATGTCCCGGATAAAAAAATGTATTCGTCACAAAACTTTTCCGCTCAGAGAGGGGTATGAGAAACAGGAACTCAGGACCAAGCCCCCCTGGCGGTAAAGAGAACCAATATTTTTTAGTGTCCCTGGTCCGGGATTCGGTTCTTTGTTTTATTTTTGAACAATTTTCCTCAATAAAAGTTAAAGATTGGGGTTTCTGAACAAAACACATTTTTTAATACAAAAAATTCAATTTATTCATGAAAAAAATATTCACGTTCATTTTTATTCTGACAATGGCCATTCAGACAAATTTTGCCCAAAAAAACGATCCGAA
>JAGYMR010000150.1 GCA_018400515.1 Tangfeifania sp. | reverse complement strand
TTTTTAAAAATAAAAAAAAAACGTCATTGCATCTAAATCAGGACAATTTTTTCAGTCACCCTTCCAATGTTATTTAAAAAAAAATACCCCTCAAAACCGGTTTTATGTGTTTATAATTTTCGGTTTTTATGGTCCCCCATGGAACTTCCATGAGATTTATTATCATGCTCCTGGGAGAAAGATTAATTCATGGTCGTTGGTTCAAGCGGGGAAATTATTTTTTTTTTAATGAATAATCCGGATATTTGATTTCTCATTAATGTTTAAGTGTGTATAGAAAAACCAAAAAAATGATACCATGCAAAAATTCTTTGATCGTTTAAAAAAAGGGATTGATAATATTCATCTTGAAATGGAATCCCCGCATCATTTTGCTGCATTTCCGAAAAGGGCACTTTTGCTTTTGTTCGCGTTTCTCCTGATGAACGGGATGGTTTTGAAGGCTAAGCGTCCGGCACCTCCGAAAGGATCTCTGGCTGTCACGGTTGATAAAACCCATATTGGCATGGGGCGTTCGGTACAGGTGGATGCGGCATTGATCCCTGCAGCCGGGGAAAAGCCGGGTGAATATGTAGTGCTTCCTTTTGTGAATAATCGTCGGTGGGGCCATCATGAATTCACCGATTCGTTGGGTCACGCCCGTTTTATGATCCCCCTGCCGAATGTGGGGAAAGCGGAGATAACCCTGATCGCTTTGCCCAGGGACAGGGAGCTCTGGTACGGACTGGAGGATAAATCGCTGCTCCGGACCGGTACCGTGATGCCTGAAAAGGGAATTGTCTCCAATGAATTGAGTGTAACCGTCAGCTGGCGCGATTTCCCGGAAAGGGATCAAACGGGATCGGTATTTGCCATGCAGTATGAGCCCTGGTTTCATCCCGATTTCACCTGGAGTACGGCGCACGCCGTTCCCCTGATGGGTTTTTATGATTGCACGAACCCCGATGTGCTGCGGCAACATGCACTCTGGCTCATGGATATGGGGATCGATTGCATGGTCATTGACTGGTCCAATCACATCTGGGGGGCCGAACACTGGAGTGAAAGAAGCAAGGGAGCGCAGGGAATCCTTCACATGACTGAGCTTTTGCTGGAAGTACTGGCCGATATGCGGGATGAAGGCCTGCCCGTGCCTCAGGTGGCCCTGATGCCCGGACTGAGCAACGGTCCGCCCGCCACCATGACTGCACTGAACGAACAATTTGAATGGGTTTACAGGAACTATTTACGCAATGACCGGTTTAACGGATTGTGGCAACTGTGGGACGGAAAACCACTGATCATTGTTCTTGATACGGGAGCCATGGCCGCCAAAGAAGCACGGACTGCTTCGGCATTCCGTGTGCCGTTCTTCAAGATGACACTTACCGGCGGCGGAGCTACGGAGGAATCGCTGGATGCCTTCAGACAACAGCAGGGACCTGTGGATGACACCCATTTTACGGTTCGCTGGATGTCTTCCCAAAACCAAGTCACCGGTCATGATAAATTTGGCTACTGGAGCTGGATGGATGGTTCGCTGAAACCCATAGTGACTTACCGAAACGGCGAAGCTGAGGCGGTTACCGTTGCCACAGCTTTCTTTGCCGAATATGGATGGACCGCTCCGGAGGCTTACGGAAGAAGAAACGGATGGACCTATATGCAATCCTTCCAGGAAGCGCTTGATAAGCGGCCTTCTTTTATCATGTTCCATCAGTTCCAGGAATATACCGGGCAAACCGAGGGACATGGTTACGGACCTGATAACAATATCTACGTGGACAGCTACAGCGTTGAAAAAAGCGATGATATTGAACCTGTCTCGCTGACAGCTCCCGGTTACCGGGGTGATAACGGGGGATGGGGGTTCTTCTATGTCAACATGACCCGGGCCATGATCGATATTTTTACCGGAAAGGCCGCTGATGCTACCCTTCTGACAGTCGCTCCCCCCGAAATTTCAGGCAACCAGCTCTCTTTTGAGTGGACCACCATCGGGGCTGAACCTGCTGCTTATACGGTTTATCTTGATGGCCAGCCCGTGGAGGAAAACTGCGAAAAAACATCGCTGGTTATTCCCCGCAAGAAACTGTCCGGGGGGGAGCATACCCTAAGGGTTGTTGCAAAAGGAGTGACCACGCCTTACCATCTTTCCAGAAACCGGTTTGACCGGCGGTTGAAAAATGGGGTGCCGGTGGAAGCAACCGTGTCTTTTACTGTTGAATAGCGCCCATGTTAATCTGTCTTTATGCCGGCAAGCAAAAGGATGAAAAGCCCGGGATCCAGGTTTTCCCGGGCAATTTTTAATCCTTTGGCCAGGTGTTTATCAACCATTGTTGTGGAGATGTCCATGATGATGGCAATTTCCCGTATTTTTTTTCCTTCCAGCCATTTTAGCCGGAAGGCCTGTTTGCATTTTGGGGGCATTTTTGCCATAATGGTGTCCAGTTCCTGTATTAACCGTTCTTCCATCGGGACAAAGGGCAGGGGATCTTTAAAACTGATGTGATACAACTCTTCGGCGGCGTATTGGGTATTTTGAAGGATATACGCTTCTTCAACCACTTTATGCCGGAGGAGGTTAAGGCATTTGTTTTCAATATTTTTCGTTTACCGGTATTTTTTCTCGGGGATCTTTAGCTGCCGCCTGATTTCGGGATAATGAGTTCTTGTATTGCAGCGGGGTCATCCCTTTCTCCTTTTTGAAGATCACCGAAAAGATGCTTTGGCTGTTGAATCCGCATAAATAACTGATTTCCCCGAAACTTTCATTCCCGTTTTTGATCATCTCTATGGCTTTGTTGATCCGGTAGCGGGTAAGGTATTCCTTAGGAGGGACATTGGTCATGCTCATGAACTTGCGGTAAAAACTGGTCCGGCTCATATTCATCTCTTTCGCCAGCGAATGGACATTAAAATCGGACGAAGCATAATGGCCTTCGATGATTTTGTTGATTTTTTTGATGAAGTTGAATTCATGCGGAGAAACATTGTCCTTAATGAAATCGGCCGGCATGGCGTTTTTATAGTATTTCTGCAGCATGGTCCGCTGTTTGATCAGGTTGCAGACCCGTGCCTTTAACATCTGAATATCAAAGGGCTTTGTGATGTAATCATCGGCACCACAGTTAAATCCGGTAATTTTGTTCTCCACCTCTGCTTTTGCCGTCAGCAGGAGCAGCGGAATGTGGGCAATGTTTTCATTTTTTTTGACCGATGCACACAAACGGATGCCATCCATTTCGGGCATCATGATATCGGAGATAATGAGGTCCGGCATCTGGTTTTTGATGAGTTTCAGGGCCTCTTTTCCATTAAAGGCCGGAATGACTTTGAAGTTTTCTGCCAGTGCTTTTTGAATGAACTGGTTCAGATCAATGTCATCTTCCGCGATCAGCACGGTTCTTTTTGCTCCGTTGCTGCTTTCGGGAGGAGCGACCACGGGCCCGGGAGCGGGTGAATCCTTTTCCCTCTTTTCAATGGCTGCATCAAATTTTTCCCAGACATCGGGGGGATAGGCCGATTTTTTGGCGGGCAGTATAAAACAGAAGCAGGTCTCCCGGTTTTCAGTACTTGAAACGGAAATGGCACCGTTGTGCAGTTCCACCAGCCTTTTGGAAAAGTCCAGGCCAATGCCGGTGCCGGAATAATCGGGTTTGCTGCCGGAAGTGTTGTAATGGGTAAACCGGTCGAAAATCGTGGATAACCTCGATTTTGGAATTCCTTTTCCGCTGTTGGTAACCGAAATAAGGACATACTCCTGATTGGCGGGTTCAATTCCGAAGGATCCTTTGATCGCTTCTTTGGAAAGCTTTTCTATGGCAATCTTTATATACCCTTTCTGCCGGGTGTGCTTCAGCGCATTATAGATAAGATTGCTCATAATCTTTTCATATTTGTCGCGATCGAGGGGAATTACCAGTTCGGGAAATGCCGTATCAATCCGGATGTCCACCTGTTTGATTTGGGATGTATAGATGCAGGAATCGACCATGACCCGGGTAATTTCAAGAATATCTTCCTCCCTGATCTCCAGTTGCAGGGTGTCGGTTTCCAGTTTCCGGAACATCAGCAATTGATTGACCAGGCGAAGCAGCCGGTCGGTACTGTTTTTCAGGCTCTCCACCGACGATAGCCGGATGTTTTTCCCGGAAAGTTCGGTGGTCAGGTAATCGACATTTCCTTTCAGAAGGGTTAACGGGGTACGGATCTCGTGCGAAATATTATTGAAAAAGCGGATTTTCATTTTCGATATTTCATTTTCCCGGACCCGCTCCTTGTGCTCCAGCTCCAGCTCCTTTTTAAACAGTTTGGCCTTTAATATTAATTGAAAAGAGCCGATAACAGCCCCTGCGATCAGGAGGACATACCCGAGCATTGCCCACTGGGTTTTCCAGGGGGCCGGCCGGATGGTAATGTTGAGCTCAGCGGGTTTGGGCGACCAGGTGCCGGTATTGTTCCGGGCCTTTACTTTAAAGGTGTAATCGCCGGGATCCAGGTTAGAATAACTGGCAAACTTCCGCTGGTCCACGAAATTCCATTTTTCGTCGAATCCCTCCAGTTTGTATGCATAGCGCAGGTTTTGCGCGGCAATGTAATCAAATCCCTTGTATTCGATCGAAAAGATGGGGTGGTGATGATCGAGCGTGATTTTTTTTGTCAGGTGGATATTTTTGGAAAGAATGCCCGTTTTATCTTCGGGTTTTACCTCTTTGTTGGATACCTTCAGCGATTCCAGGATAATCCGGGGCGCCTCTTTCTTTTCTCCTCCAAGGCTTTTGGGATTAAAGAATGTCAGTCCCAGGTTTCCTCCGAAAAAAACAGTGCCCCTGTCATCCACGTACACCGCTTTTTGATGGAACTGAATGTTCTCCAGCCCCTCATTGTAGGCATAACTCCGGAAATCCTGACGGGCCGTAAAACGGGCCAGTCCGTAAGCCGTGCTGATCCACAGCGTGCCGTTGTTATCTTCCGTGATGCTGGTAATGTCGTTGCTGGGCAGTCCGTCCTCCATGGTAAAAACCTCAAGCGTATCGCTGCCCTCTTTCAGCCGGTACAGTCCGTATTTGAAATTGCCGATCCACAGGTCCTCTTTCGAATCGAGGTAGCAGGTAATGATCTCGTCAAACCCTGCCGGAGCATTTTTGACCGGAGCCGAAAGATCGGTGACCGAATCCTTTTCCAAATTGTACCGGTAAATGCCCCAGCCATAAGATGAAAGTATGAAGGTGTTCTCTTTTTGGTTCAGTACCTGGGTGATGTTGGCGCCCATTTTTTTTGTTTGCTTCACCAGTTTTCCCTCTTTGGTGAATATGAGCAGGCCGCATATATCGGTGCCGCAAAGCATGTAGTCTTCTGATTCACAAAAAGACACGATTCCGTTGTTGGGGGAGGGCAGCTCCACGGTTTGATGCTTCCGGGTCCGGGGATCGTAGATGAACAACTTTTTCAGGGAGCTGATCCAGAGCCTTCCCCGGGAATCCATCGTAAGGTTCCGGACATGGTTCTCCAGGAAACTGTTCGCTGCATTCCATACGCTGGTTTGCCTGTTATTGGAATCGTATACATACAAACCCTCGGAGCGGGTTCCCAGGTAGTAAATGTTATTTTCATCGGATACAATGGAGGTGATGAATTTATTTTCAGTAAAATCGGTGAGGGTCTGGTCGAAATTAAAATTTTTCCGCTTTTCAAAGGCGATCTCCAGTCCCCGGTCAAACGTTCCCATCCAGATATTGCCGGTGTTATCTTTAAATAGGGAGGTAAGGTGATTGGAGGGGAGATAGTAGCGTCCTCCGGTCCTGGAAAAGTTCATGAAGGTGTTGTTGTTCATGTCAAAAATAAAAAGTCCCCTCTCTTTTGTTCCGATCCAGAGGATATTCTCCTCGATCTCTGAAATAAAATTGACCTCATTTTCGGCGATTGATCCCAGCCGGTTCCACTGTTCGGGCAGGGGGACAAAAGCAAGATTTTCCGGGTCAAACAGAAAGATGTCATTTCCCGTGGAGATCATCAGGTACCGGTTGACCCGGGCCATGGCCCCTTTTAAATCAGGAGATGCAGATGAGGGAAGGACGTATTTATCGTACAGGTTTTGTTCGGGCTTAAAATGGAACAATGCCTTGTTGCGGGGGGATAAACTCCATAAACCCGAATTTTCCAGGGCAATCAGGGGCCCCAGGATGATATTCTCCGGAATTGCTGAAACGGAAGCCATTGTATTGTCTTCCTTCACATATACGGAAAGCCCTCCCGTTAAATTAGAGGCATAGGTTTTTTTTCGGTATTCGCAAAAATCCACCACCGCCTTGTTTTCCGGTTCGGTCCGGCTGAATTTCTCTTTTATGGGATCGTACCGGTTGACCCCGTTGGAGGTTCCGCAGAACAAAATTCCTTCATGATTTTTATGCAGGGTGTTGATCATGTTGTGGTAGAGAGAAACAGAGTCATTTTTAAAAAAATATTGCCTGAAGGAGAGGCCGTCGTACCGGTTCAGCCCCCGGGCGGTGGCGATCCAGATATACCCCAGATCGTCCTGGCAAACAGAATGCACCGACATATTGGACAATCCGTCCCGCAGGGAGAGGTTCTGAAATTTCGGGGGAAGGTATGGCTGCGCTTTTTGCGAAAAAACAAAAAGGGGGAGCAGCAGGGTTAAAAAGATTCCAAAAGCACGGCTCATCATATCGGTTTTTAGTTCAGTTCTGGTTTTTATGGTCCCGTTCTTCTGCCGGAATAAAAAATGGAAAGGATGTGACTTTCAAAAGTCTGAACAGACAAAAATACATTCTATCCCTGCTTTCTGCAAATCTAAACCATTAAAAATCTGCCTCCCCGGACGGGAATATGGAT
>JAGYMR010000015.1 GCA_018400515.1 Tangfeifania sp. | reverse complement strand
CACAATAAAAAATGGATGGAAAAGGCCGCCGGGATCCATCCCGAAGGATGGGTCAATGAGGGACTGGGCGATCACGAGTCGCTGACCCACGTACCGGTGGAACTGACAGGAACCTGTCATTACCTTGCCTGCGCAAGGATTATGAAAACATTTGCCTCCGTGATGGAGGATGCCAAAAACGAAGCGAAATACCACCGCCTCGCTGAAAAACTGGAGGTGCTCCTCCGCAAAAAATACTGGGAGCAGCCGGTGAAAGAAGAAATAAACAAACAGACCCTGTTTGCCAACCTGCTTTATTACGATATCGTGCCCCCCGGCGATCGGCAAGCTGCGGCCGATTCCCTCCTCAAAGCCGTTAATAAGGGGCCGGCAGGACATCTTACCACAGGAATTTTTGGAACAAAACACATCCTGGAAGCGCTGTCGAAACAGGTGGCCCCGGAAACAGTATTCCAAATTGTCAACAGTACCGATTTCCCCGGCTGGGGATTCATGGTCGATAACGGGGCAACAACCCTCTGGGAAACATGGAAAGAAAGTGACAATGTATACTCCAATTGTCACCCGATGTTCGGCAGCGTTTCGCAATGGTTTTACCAATGGCTGGGCGGCATCCGGCCCGATCCGCAACATCCCGGATTTAAAAAATTCTATTTATCCCCGGCCACCCCTAAAGGGCTGGAACATGTTAACTGCACCTATCATTCCCCTTTCGGAAGAATCCATTCTTCCTGGGAAAAAGAAAATAACCGCTGCACCTACCGGTTTGAAATTCCTGATGGGACAACTGCCCGGGTAACCCTGACCCCGGACGCATCGGAAGCAATCTTCATAGAGAAAAGGGGGGATCCCTCTTTTAAGCAGGAAGGTATCGAAGGACTGCAAACAGGCCGCTTTGAACTGGCAGACGGGAGGTACACAATTACACTGAAATAACCGGCTGATGCCTTTCCCTGGAGGCGGGAAGGTTATTCACCCGAAAAATTGAAATACAAAAATAAATTTTTAATAACTCAAAAAAATCACCGAAGAATGGCAGAAAAAATGAAAGCACGAATCGGATTGTTTGGAATTGGCCTCGATACCTATTGGGGACAATTCGAAGGATTGCTCGACCATCTGCAAAAATACCAGCGTCAAATCAAAGAGAAAGTAGAAAGCTTTGGTGTTGATGTGCTTGATGCAGGAATGGTTGACACGCCTGAAAAAGCAAGAAAAGCAGCTCATTATCTAAAAACGGGCGATGTGGACATTGTATTTTTATACATCTCCACCTATGCCCTGTCGTCCACGGTTCTTCCCGTGGCACAGGAGGTAAAGGCGCCGGTTATCCTGTTAAACCTACAGCCTGTCCCGCAACTCGACTACGAAGCGTTCAATGCCCTGAACGACCGGGGTAAAATGACCGGGGCTTGGCTCGAACATTGCCAGGCCTGCCCGGTTCCCGAAATTGCGGGCGTTTTTAACCGCTCCGGAATCCACTACGACATCGTAACGGGTTACCTGCAGGACGAAGCGGCCTGGACTGAAATTGAAGGGTGGACGGAGGCAGCCCGGGTGGCCAAAAGCATGCGCAACAACCGGATGGGCGTGCTGGGACACTATTACGGAGGTATGCTGGATGTCTATACCGATCTGACACGGCAAAGTGCCAACTTCGGAACGCACTTCGAAATCCTCGAAATGTGCGAACTGAAAAGATACCGGGATGAGATCACCGACAACGAGGTGGAGGCAAAAATCGCTGAGTTCAAAAAAGCGTTCGATGTGGCATCCGAATGCGACCCCGCAGAAATGGAACGCGCCGCCCGCACTTCACTGGCCCTCGACAAACTGGTGGAAAACCACGACCTCGGCTCAATGGCCTACTATTACGAAGGCGAATCAGGCAATGATTACGAAAATATCGTCACTTCCGTCATTGCCGGAAATACGCTGCTGACCGGAAAAAACATCCCGGTAGCTGGTGAGTGTGAAGTAAAAAATGCCCACGCCATGAAGATCATGTCCGAATTCGGGGCAGGCGGATCTTTTTCTGAATTCTACCTCATGGACTTTAAAGACGATGTGGTCTACCTGGGACACGACGGTCCTGCCCACTTTGCCATCGCCGAAGGACGTGTGAAGCTGGTGCCCCTCCCGATTTATCACGGGAAACCCGGAAAGGGACTGTCGATCCAAATGACCGTGAAACACGGACCGGTCACCCTGCTCTCGGTAGTGGAAGGGAAAGACGAAGTATTCCTGCTGGTTGCCGAAGGGGAATCGGTTCCCGGACCAACCCTTCAGATTGGAAACACCAACAGCCGTTACCGCTTTTCGCTGGACCCCAAAGAGTTTATCAGCCAGTGGTCGAAACAGGGACCAGCACACCACACCGCCATCGGTGTGGGGCATATTGCCCACAAAATTGAAAAACTGGGACAGATATTAAATTTGAAGGTGGAAAAAATTTGCTGAACCAATGAATTAAATTGTATTGCAATGAAACGAGCATGATGCTAACATCACAAAAGATTATCAATAAAATTTCATGCGAGTTCCATGGGCCCTGTAAAAAAAATGATGTTAAAATTTAGTACTTGATTGAAATTCAAACACAAAACTTAATTTAAATGTAATGAAACAATACACTTATTCACTCATCATCCTCCTGGTTTTAATTTCCGGGATGGTGCAAGCAGCTGAACAATCCTCACAGGTATCAGACCTCCGTTGTGAGTATAAAAAAGATCCCCTCGGAATCGGGCAAACTCATCCGCGCTTTTCCTGGAAAATGCTATCCGAAAAAGCCAATCAGGAGCAAACAGCTTTTCAGATCCTGGTAGCATCCTCCCCCCAGCTCCTTACCCCCGGGAAGGCAGATCTGTGGAACAGTGAAAAGGTCGCCTCCGACCAGAGCATTTTAGTGGAATACGATGGAAGTCCGCTGAAATCACGGCAGAAATGTTACTGGAGCGTCAGGATCTGGGATAAGGGCGGTGCCGCTACCGAATGGTCGGCTCCTGCCTTTTTTGAAATGGGATTGCTGAATCCCTCCGACTGGGATGCCCGCTGGATAACGAGCGCCATCGATTTTAAAGAGTACAGCTACCCCGCTCCTTTGTTGCGGAAAGCCTTCACGATCGATCAGGAGATCCAATCGGCCCGGCTTTATGCGACCAGTCTTGGACTGTACGAATTTTTCCTCAACGGCAAAAAAGTGGGTGATGAACTCTTTACTCCCGGGTGGACCAGTTATGACAACCGGCTCCAATACCAGGTGTACGACATTACCGATCTGCTCCGGAAAGGAGACAATGCGACAGGAGTAATGCTCGGAAACGGCTGGTACAGGGCCTTCCGCCCCAATTCGAACGATCTGCAGAACATCAGCGACCTGGAAGTACTGGGACAGATCGAAATTGAGCTGGCCGACGGAACAACCCGGCGGATAATCACCGATGAAACCTGGAAATCCTCTACCGGCGCCATTCTCAAATCAGAGATCTACGACGGGGAGATCTATGATGCCCGGCTTGAAAAAAACGGCTGGTGCCAACCGGATTTTAATGACAGTGACTGGGAAGGGGTTCGCCTGACAAAGCGGGACAAAGACCACCTGGTAAGCACATTCTCCCAGCCGGTCAGAAGGATCGAAGAGATCGACCCGAAAGCGATCATCATCACCCCGGAAGGAGACACGGTGATCGACATGGGACAAAACATGGTGGGCCGGTGCCGCCTGAAAGTTCAGTGTCCCGAAGGAACGACCATCAAACTCCGCCATGCGGAAGTGCTCGACAAAGAGGGGAACTTTTACACAGAGAACCTCCGGGCTGCCAAACAGGAGGTGGTCTATACCTGTAAAGGATCGGGGACCGAAGTGTATGAACCCCATTTTACCTTCCAGGGATTCCGCTACGTGGCAATCTCCGGGTATCCCAAAGAGGTGACCAAAGACATCCTGACAGGAGTTGTCCTCCATTCCGACCTGGAGCGGACAGGCACCTTCAGCTGTAACAACCCATTGATCAACCAGTTACAACACAACATTGTCTGGGGCCAAAAGGGCAATTTTGTGGATGTTCCGACCGACTGTCCGCAGCGAAATGAAAGGCTTGGCTGGACAGGCGACGCCCAGGTGTTCGCCCCCACCTCCTGCTACAATATGCAAAGTGCGGCATTCTGGACCAAATGGCTGCACGACCTGGCTGCCGACCAGCACGAAGACGGAGCCGTGCCGCATGTGATCCCCAACGTTCTGGGCAGGGGCGGATCGCACGGATGGGCCGATGCCGCTGTGATCGTGCCGTGGGTGGTTTACCGCTATTACGGAGATACCCGCATTCTGGAAGAGCAGTACCACAGCATGAAAGCGTGGGTTGAATTTGTCCGGGAAGAGGCAGGAGACGATTACCTCAGAGAGCCCAAAGAGCGGCAGTTCGGCGACTGGCTGGCCTATGCCACCACCCGGTCTGATTACCCCGGCGCCACCACCGCCAAAGACTTCCTGGCAACAGCTTACTATTACCACTCGGTCAATTTGCTCCGGCAGGTGGCCGAAATCCTGGGAAAAAACGAAGATGCACGGGCGTATGCATCCCTTGGAGAAAAAGTAAAAGAAGCCTTTAATAAGGAATTTGTAACACCAAACGGACGGCTGTCATCCGATACCCAAACCGCCTACGTCGTAGCCCTCTCTTTCGGACTGCTGCCTCCTGAACTGGAGAAGACAGCGGCTGCGCGCCTGGCTGAAGATGTGAATAAATTCGGACATATTACTACCGGCTTTCTGGGTACTCCCGATATCTGCCACATGCTGTCAGAATACGGGTACCTTTATGAAGCGTACAAACTTCTTTTCCGGAAAGAATATCCCTCCTGGCTCTATCCGATTACAAAAGGTGCCACCACTATCTGGGAGCGCTGGGACGGCATAAAACCCGACGGCACATTCCAGAATCCGGGAATGAATTCGTTTAACCACTATGCCTACGGAGCGGTGGGCGACTGGCTGTACAAAGTGGTGGCAGGGATCCAACCCGACAGCGAGATCCCCGGCTACAAACATATCATTATCCAACCGCATCCGGGTGACAAAATGTACGATGTCAAAGCAAGCCATGAATCGCCCTATGGCACCATTAGCAGCGAATGGAAAATAGAGGATAATACCCTGACATTAACGGTGGAATTACCTGCCAATACCACCGCCGAAGTTTTTGTTCCCACAACAGGAAATGCGGTGAAGGTCAACGGCCGGGTGAACAATGCACTCGAATCCGTTCCTGCCAAAAATATGGATTTCCACTTCCTGAAAATGGAAACAGGGTCCGGAAAATACGTATTCAAAGCACCCTTCAATGAAGCATTGACCCGTTAAAAGACTCATCAGCAGGAAATTCCTGTTACACCTGAACAAAGTCAACACTGACAATTGCCTCTCCTCCGAGATTGCGAAGGCAAAACCAGTGTTGGCTTTTTTTTGTGAAATCCGCGCCCGCAGAATTCCCTTTTGTCCCTCAGCGGCAAAAAAAATGACCGGCACAAGTCCGCTTAAAACCAATCAACCGGTTTTCCCTTTTCCCCAGATACGAATAACCCGTTAGGACCTGCCGGAAACCGGGCCCCTTCCATTTTTGGTCGTGGACAAATTATACCCATCCCCGGTAAAGGGGGTATTTTGTTTTCAAAAGACAAAAAAAAGGATTATATTTGAAGATAGACCTAATAAACGACTCATGGAAGACCGGACTCTTTGGAATCTAATCAAAAAGGAGGATAAATCGGCTCTCAAGCAGCTGCACGACAAATACTTCCACCAAATGTATCTCTATACAAAAAGATACACCAACGGACAAACAATGCTTGCGGAAGACTTGGTATTTGATTGTTTCATCAAGCTCTGGGAATTACGCCAAAAGATCGAAATCAAGACCTCTGTCAAACACTACCTTTTCCTGATGCTGCGCAACAGCATCATTGACCACTACCGGAAAAAAAGATTGTTTACCGAGCCTTTAACTCCCGGTTTTTCCGACCCGGGAGAAGAAGAAGATTTTGACGATCAAAAAAAATATGCCTTTTTGTACGCTTCTTTGGAACAACTCCCGTCCCAGCGGCGAAAAATTCTGGAAATGGCCGTTTTTGATTCAATGACCTATAACCAGATTGCTGAAAAAATGCACATCAGCCGGAATACGGTAAAGACACAAATTGCCCGGGCCTACCGTTTTCTGAAGGAGAAGCTCGATCCCAAAGATTTTAACCTGTTCCTGGTAACAAAGAATTCCGCCACCCGGAAAATCAACTAAATAAACATCACCATAAAAAAATTCCGGACGCTGTCACCCTGCACCATCCTGTTTTTCGTCCTTTAGTTAAAACAACGAACCTTAATGACAGGAAACCCTGCGATAAGCGGTTGTTCATAGTTTACTATTTTAAAGAACGACTGGAATTTTCAGTCGTTCTTTAATCCGTTAATATGAAAGAAACTGAACCAAACAAAATCTGGGAGCTGGCCACACAAAAAATCCACCAGGAGGCCGGAGAGGAAACGCTCAATGCGTTGGAACACTTAAGCCGGGAAAAAGAGGATGAAGAAATTGTCCGGAAAGCTGCCGAAATCCACGAAAATCTGCTGAAAGCAAAACCCCTGCGAAAAGTTTCCCGGAAAAAATCCTGGGAAAGGATCAGGAATCATCTGGCAAGGATGAAAGCTTTACGGCGGCGCCATCTCATTCGCTCCCTTACAAAATATGCCGCCATCATTTTCTTTGCATTTCTTATTGGAATAGCAGTAAACCGGGGATGGGAAGCTTATTTTGCCGGAAAAAACCCGGTATTTACCGAATTTAAAGTCCCCCTCGGGCAAATGTCCGAATTAACCCTTCACGACGGAACGCATGTCTGGCTGAATTCCGGAACGACCCTCCGGTATCCGGACAATTTCGGCAGGAAAGAACGGCAGGTGCAACTGGAAGGGGAAGCTTTTTTTAAGGTAAAAGAATCCCCTAAGTCCTTTAAGGTCCAGATAAAAAACACCGAAGTTGAAGTACTGGGAACCTCCTTTGCTGTTCTTAGTTATCCGGAGGATGTTTTCAGCAAAGTGACCCTGGTGAAAGGATCTGTTCAGATCAATGCCCGTTCAGGAAATGAAATTGCCCGGCTGGCACCGGAGGAGCAAATCCATATTCCGGAACAACCGGAAAATTATCATATTAAAAACGTGAATACCCTATTTTACGACAGCTGGATCAAAGGGAAGATCATTTTTGATGACGAACGGCTCTCGGAAGTAACCCGCAGGCTTGAAAGGTGGTACAATGTAGAGATCCAATTTGACCAAAAAGAGACGGAAAACCTTCGTTTTTCAGGAACCATTCTGAAGAACAAACCGTTCGACCAGATTGTGGAAGCCTTCAGCCTCCTGCTGCCGGTAAAAATTGACTATCAAAACAACATCGAAACCAAAGATGTAATAACCATTTCTAAAAATAAACTGCCTATGAAAGATTAACTGCTGTTATCCGCTCTAAATGAAGAGCGGTGGATATGCCCCACATACCCACCGCATCGATTAAAACAAAGTGCAATAATCATTAAAACATGTGAATTTATGAAAAAACTGTCAAACCGGACAGCGATGGACCGGTGTTTTAAAAAGATTTTGTTAATTATGAAATTAACGTTAACACTGTTTCTTTTCTCGATCGTAAGTGTAAGCGCTTCTGTCTATTCCCAGAATACACGGTTAGACATTTCGTTTAACAACGGAAATATCATCGAACTTTTCCGGCAGATCGAAGAAAAAAGTGAATTCTACTTTTTCTTCCAGAAGGAGGAATTGAGTGATCTGAACGAAGTAACGGTGGATGCTCAGGACGCCACAGTCATGGAGATCCTCGACGAAGTACTTGTGGATCATGACCTGGGATACGAAATTGTTGACCGCTATATTGTGGTGCGCAAAGCAGACGACACCTTTGGCAATAACATCCTTGCCGCTGCAGGTGACCTGTCGGGCACACAGCAGGCGGCTGTTTCGGGCCAGGTAACCGATGCGGGCGGCAGGCCCTTGCCCGGGGTTTCGGTCGTGATTAAAGGGACCACCCGCGGGACAGTCACCAATGCCAACGGTGAATACTCCATTACCAATGTCCCGGAGGAGGCCACCCTTGTTTTCTCCTTTGTGGGTATGTTGACCCAGGAAATCGGGGTGGAAGGCCAGACTTCGATCAATGTGACCATGGAGGAAGATGTCATCGGCCTTGAAGAAGTTGTTGCCATCGGGTATGGTACCGCAAAAAAGAGTGACCTGACAGGTTCGGTAGCCAGCGTTGATGAAGAGCGGCTTCTCGACAAACCGGCCTTTAACGTGGCTCAGGCCATATCCGGCAAGGTTGCGGGTGTGAAAATCATTGAGCGGAGTGGTGCTCCCGGGGGAGTTCCCCTGATCCGGATCCGCGGGACCAACTCCATCAATTCCGATAACTCGCCCCTGGTGGTGGTTGACGGGGTCGTAGGCGTTGCCAATTCGCTGACCATGCTGAACCCCAGCGAAATCCAATCCATCGAGGTTTTGAAAGATGCCTCCGCAACAGCCATTTATGGTGCTCGGGGTGCCAACGGTGTTATCCTGATCACCACTAAACGGGGAAAGGTAGGAGATGTTCAGGTAGAGTATGAAGGAAGCGTCTCCCATGGCGTCCTGCAAAAAAACCTCGAAAGCCTCAACTCTGAACAGTTCCTTTATGTTTACACTCAGGCATGGAAAAACATCCATAAATATGCCAGGAATCCCAACTGGCCCTTATGCGCTGATGGGTCGATACTCCCTCCGGGAGAAGGCGGAGACACCTATTCGGAATATCCCAACCTTTTTACCCGGACCACCCAGGGAGGTTATTCAGTGCCGCTGATCGGACGGGATGGCAATTACTACCAGCCCCGGTTCGATACCGACTGGGAAGGTGCCGTTTTTACCCCGTCCACATCAACCAACCACCAGTTCAACATCCGTGGAGGAACTGAAAAGGCAAAACTGGGGGCTTTTATTGGCTACTCCCTGGAAGACGGACTGTTGATCAATTCAAAAATTGACCGCTTTACCGGCCGCGTAACGGGCGACTTTGTAGTTACCGACTGGCTGGATATCAGCACTCAGATTGCCGTTAACAAGAACAAGGAACAATCCAACGATGTTTCTTACTTTTCGGGCGGTATCTCCAGGGGTGTTGTGGAAGCGTTCCCGATTATTCCGCTGGAGTATCCCAACGATGAAGCAACTTACGGCGCTTTTGCCGGCATTTACGGACGCAACCTGCACTTCCCCGTGGGAGAGGTCGACCACCAGTCCCCCTGGCAGGTGAGCCAAACAGTAGAACGTTTTACCGACCGTTCCCAGTTTACCGGAAATATTACACTGAACTTTCAAATTACACCGGACCTGAGTTTCAAAACGAACTTTGCCGCCGACGACAACTCTTCCAAATTTAACTATTACGGAGGCATTGATGTTACCCGCGGCGACCACGGGCGGGCAGACATTGATGTTACCAAAACACTCTACTGGCAGAACGAAAATTATCTCAGTTTCGACAAAGCGATGGATGATCATTCCATCAACGCCCTTCTGGGACTTTCCTGGTCGCGGTACCAGTGGGAAAATCTCTGGACCTGGAACCGCAATTTCTTTGATGACTTCTATAAATGGCACAACATCGGAGTAGGGACTGCCAGCCGTCCGGCCCCTTCAAGCAGCGACGGACAGAATTCGCTGAACTCCTATTTCGCCCGTGCCAATTACAGTTACCAAAGCAAATACCTGGTAACCTTTACCGGCCGCGTTGATGGCTCCTCCAAATTCGGAGCCAATTCAAAATACGGCTTCTTCCCGTCGGGATCTGTTGCCTGGAGGATATCCGAAGAAAGCTTTGCCCAGGACATTCCCAGCCTGTCTAACCTGAAACTGCGGTTAAGTTTAGGACAGACCGGTAACCAGGAAATTGGTAGTTATGTAACCCAGGCATTTATTGGTTCCACCAACGTGGCTTTGGGCGGCTCAGTAGAACCCGGGTTATACCCCAGTTCCATGGCCAGTCCGAACCTGCGGTGGGAAAAAACCACCCAGTATAACGGGGGACTTGATGTCGGATTCATCAACAACCGAATCGCATTCTCGGTCGATTACTACTATAAACTGACCTCCGACATGTTACTGAACGTACCCCTCCCCACCTCCACCACTACCGGAAGTGTAAGGGAAAATTACGGGGAAATAGAGAACAAAGGGGTAGAACTGATGCTGAACACCCATAATATCAAAAACAACCAGTTCAATTGGTACACCAATATTGCATGGCATGCCAACAGGAACAAGATCCTGACCCTTGGTCCGACCGGCGAGGATATCCTTCGCAACTGGTGGGTTGGCGGAGCCAACACCGTGTTGCGGGAAGGTGAATCGGTTGCCACCTTCTGGGGACTGAACCGGCTGGGAACTTACAGCACGGAAGAAGCTTCCCTCGCTGCCCGCTACGGTTTTGTCCCGGGCGATGTGAAATATGAAGATGTCAACAAAGATGGCTCGATCAATGCCTCTGACGGATATCTGCTCGGAAATGCTTTCCCGGATTGGGATATGGACTTTAACAACCGGTTTGAATACAAAAATTTTGACTTCACCCTCGACATCCGGGTCTCCTACGGAGCAACAATAGAGAACAGAACCAACCACTCCGGGGAGGACAGGCAAACCATGGGAAACAGCAAAATTACTGTACTGGATGCCTGGCGTCCCGACCACCAGAATACGGATATCGGGCAGGTGCGTCCCGGAATGGGAGGTGCCTATTACCAGACCTACCCGGATACCCACTGGATTGAAGACGCCTCGTATGTCAGAGGTGAAGGAGCCACCCTGGGATATACGTTTTCCAGAAACACCCTTGACAAAATTGGCCTCAGCAAAATGAGGGTATACCTCAGCGCCGAAAACTTTTTTGTCCTGACAGAATACTCCGGTTACGATCCTGAAGGTAGTGACAGCGGCAATATGGATAACATTACGCCTCACATGGACTTTTACCAATATCCTCGTCCAACTACATTCACGTTTGGTGTTAATGTGATTTTCTAATTAAAAACATGAAAGTAATGAAATACATAAAAATATTTTTTGTTCTGGGAATAAGTATTATTCTTGGTTCATGCGAAGATTTTTTAAAGGAACAACCGACCGGGTCACTCACCACCGAATCAGACATTTCAAGTTATGATGCAGGTGTTGCACTGGCAACGGGTGCTTACAGGTCCCTGCCCGGTTGGACCAGTGGAACCAGCGAATGGGGAGGAAATCAGGCAGGAGCCCGTGAATATGCTACAGGAAAAGCTTATTCGCAATACATGGGTGCCCGGCTCTGGAAATTTGAGCAGGACGATGAAAGCGGTGAGGAGGACTATTTTACCGGCCCGTGGAATAACTGGTACACGGGTGTGAGGGATTGCAACCTCGCCATTGAAATGATCCCGACCATCGACGGATTGTCTCCCACGGACCAATCGAAACTCCTCGGGGAAGTCCGGACCCTCCGTGCTTTTTACTACTTCTGCCTGGTACGTCAGTACGGAGATGTTGTCTACAATGTCAAAACACTCGAGGATGCCAGCAAAGCGGAGCAACCCCGCAGGACTTTAAAAGCGATCTATGATGAGATCATAGTGCCCGACCTCGAATTTGCCGTCAATGAAAGTGAGCTTCCCGACGGAAGATCCACCACCGGCCGCGTGACAAAGGATGTATCCCGCGCCGTGCTGGCCGATGTCTACCTTACAATGGCCGGCTACCCCTACCAGGAGGTGAATACCGATACCACCAAAGCCTGGTGCAAAGAGGGCCTTTGGTCTATGACCGAATACCCGGTGAATACGCCCAGTGCCAAGGAACTCCTGCAAAAGTCCAGGACCCAGCTGAATGCCTTGTATGGAAACTATGAGATGTATCCCATGGAAGACATCAATAATCCGGAAATGAATAACAGCGGAGGTGCTATCTTCCAGATTCAGTACATGGCCGGTGTTACCGACTTCCCGGTTTATTACTGGCTGCCTATGACAAGTTACGTTTCAAATTTTACCATCGAGACAGGAACCAACGTACCCAGCATGGCCTACTACAATTCCTTCAACCCGGCAGACAAGCGCCTCCAGGACAGGATGTATTTCTTTTACGATGATACCAAAGCTAAGAAATACGATGTAAACGAAAGTCCTGCCGATAAATTCCCGATGCCGTTCCTCTATAAATTTTACGATTATGAGGCAGTGAAGGAAACCGGCCGTTCCGGACTGAACTGGAACCTTTACAGGTATGCGGATATACTGCTGATGCTGACCGAAGTAAACTGGACCCTCCGGCAACTGGGAGAATCCGTTTCGGATAATGATATCGTTAAAGGGATCAATCAGGTAAGGATCCGGGCGGAACTGGCGGAATTCAGTGCCAGCGACCTTACCCTGAAGGACATCATGAGTGAACGGGCCTACGAACTGATCTTTGAAAACAAAATGCTCTGGGACATGCGGCGCACCCGCAAGGCATTGGTGGATGGAGAAGGCCAGTTTCAGGAACTTGAAAACTTTGTAGGGCACCAGCCCACAAGTTTTGATCATGAGTTTGGCGTTAAACATCTATTGTCACCTGTTTCGGCCACTGAAATCAAAAACAACAGGGAGTGTTTACAAAATCATGGCTGGCAACCTGTCCAGTAATGGCGTGTATCTTATGATTTAACAAATTAAAACATTCTATAAAATGAAAAAAATAATCTATATCTTATGTGCACTGATTTTAATGGTCAGTTGTCAGGAAGAAGAGTTTGATATACCGAGAGATGAAAACGGCAATGCGATCCTGACCGACGTTTCAAGTGCCACGACCACCGGCATAAGCACCCTTGATGATGCATTCACGGTGGAAGCGGTCTTGCCCAATGCCGCGTCGGGAGATGAAATGGTTGTTGAATGCCTTCAGCTGCAGTATTCAGATGAAGGAGGAAATGATCAGCTTCTGCCCCTTGCCGGAACCCAGAAAACGGTAACCGTAGGCAGTGGTTTAACCGCTTCGGTAACATACACCCGGGCAGAAACCAACCTCAACGACCCCGGGGATTATGTGACCGTATCCTTTGCAGGGGAAACCGATTATGCCATCCAGCGGGTGAACATGGTTACCGCTACCGAAACCACCAAACCAAAAGTTTCAGGAGTGGAGGTGGATGTTGCCCGGAATGACGAAACGGCCTATTTTAATGTAACCGTCGAACCCAAATCGGGCGATTATACCGGTACACTGGTTGCTCAGAGAAAAAACGGAGTGAATGAACCCTGGGTGGCTGTCACCGGTTCTCCCTTCTCCGGTGACCAACCTTTTCTGGTTCCCATCTCAGGAACGGATTTTGCCGCAGGAAAAGACACCATGTACTACTCTTTCGTGGCGTCCCAGGGAGGCTATACGGATGAAATTAATACCAGCGTAATTGTCCGTGAACCCTATTTCTTCCTGAAGAAGACAGCTACCCTTACCAAGACATCCGGACTCAACCTCCTGGTCAATGCCAGCGTGGATGAAAATGATGCCAATGCCATGCTTGCGTTGTCGGATGATCTGTTCTTTAAGGGCGGAACCGCCTGGCTGGATGCTGGCAACACCATTCATTTTGTTGCCTCAACGCTTGAAATGTATTCCGACAACAATTCGAACGATGCGATTGCGGCATTTGAAGCGGGTACTCCCACCACCATGGCCGATCCCATTGAAGGCGATGGTGTCTACATCTACAAAGCCGTTACCGGACCAAATGATGAAGATGTCTTCTATGGCATGATCCAGGTCCTGAATGTGGTGCCCGGGGAATCCGTCACATTTGAATTCCGCGTGGGAAATATGTATGCCCACCTTCCGGTAATCGAATAAATTACCGCGCTGTTAAAAAAGCACTGCCTCTTCCGGGCGGTGCTTTTTTTGCTTTTTGGGATATCGCTTCCGGACCGGGGTGGAATTCCAAACGCCGTTCTCCGGTCCATCCCTGGGGAACCCTTCTTCCTGCACCAATGAGGAATTGGCTATAAACTTCCATTCCACACAATTTCAGCATTTTTTCTTTTCCATTATTAAAAAATTTAATGTCATGGATACCATAAACCGTTGGGCAATCATTTTTCTCCTCCTAATCTTCCCTCCTTTCTTCCTGAACAGCCAAAACCCGCCGGAAGCCATTCAATTCCGTAATGCGCCCGTACTCTTTACTGAGAAAGGACAAACATGGCAACAGTTAATTGCAAACTGTGAAGCCATCCGTCCCGGTCAAATCCGTTTCCTTCATGACGGGGAAATGATCCTGGAAAGCTCCCTCAAAAAAGGAAACAACAAGTTTCTTCTGACACTTCCGGCCGTAGACCACCCCCGAAAAATCTCCTTAACAACGCAAATCAATAACCAGGCCCCTGCCGACCATTCCGTTGAAATGATCCCCCCGGAAAAATGGGAAATCTTCTTTGTCCAGCATTCCCATACCGACATCGGGTACACACGGCCCCAATCGGAGATTCTGGCTGAACAGATCCGTTACATTGACTATGCGCTTGATTTTTGTGATCAAACCGACCATTATCCCGAAGCATCCCGGTTCAGATGGACCTGTGAATCGGCATGGGTGACCTTTGAATTTCTCCGGAACCGGCCCGCTTCCCAGGTGGAACGTTTTCTGAAGCGGATTGATGAGGGACGGATAGAAGTCACCGCCATGCTTTTCAATATGGCTGAAATTGCCGATGAAAACACCATGGTTGACTTTCTGAACCCCCTGAAAGCATTTAAAAAATATGAGATCCCCGTCCATACGGCCATGCAAAACGATGTGAACGGAATCGCCTGGTGCATGCCCGACTATTTTAAATCGACCGGGGTAAAATACCTGAATATGGGAATCAACGAAACCCGTTCGATCCGTCCGTTTGACAAACCCACCTCCTTTTGGTGGGAATCTCCGTCAGGAGAACGGTTGCTGGCCACCCGGAATGATCATTATATGACAGGGAACCGGTTTCAGATTAACACTCCTGAAAATTTCAGTGAAGTGGAATTGCTGGATTACCTGGCAGGATTAAAGGAAAAGGAATATCCCTTTAAAAAGGTGGCTGTTCAGTTTTCCGGTTACCGGACCGATAATGCCCCTCCTTCAACCGGTGCCTGCGATGTTATCCGCGAATGGAATAAAAAATATGAATACCCGAAACTGAAAATGGCCGTGGCAGGTGATTTTTTCAAATACGTGGAGAAAAACCACGGAAGTGAATTGCCGGTCTACAAAAATGCCTGGCTGGATTGGTGGTCCGATGGATTCGGATCATCTGCCCGGGAAACGGCAGAAGTTCGCAAAACACAAAACCTGAAACAGGTGGATGAAGGGATTTTTGCCATGGTCAATATGCTGGGGGGTACGCTCAGTGAAGATTGCGAAGAAAAAATCGCTCATATCAGTGAAAATGCCCTGTTTTACGATGAACACACTTACGGGGCTGCCGAAAGCATCTCCGATCCCTTTTCTGTTAACTCCATGCGGCAGTGGCTTCAGAAAGGGGCCTATGCCTGGGAAGCCCTCAAAAAAGTCACCCTTTTACACGAAGATGCCCTCGGGAGGCTTCAGCAATTCCTGAGAAAAGCACCGTATCCGGTAATCTATGTCATCAATTCGATGGGATGGGACCGGCCGGCAACCGTTGAATTATTCATCGATTATGAAATTCTTCCACCGGATAAAGCGTTCTCCATCATTGACCTCTCTTCCGGAGAAGAAGTCCCGGTGCAATTTGCCCGCGGAAGAAGGGAAGGCGCCTATTGGCTTCTGGAGGCAGGGAATGTCCCTGCGCTGGGTGTAAAAGCCCTGAAAATTCAGGTAAGCGATAAACAGAAAAACAGTGAACAGCTGGCACCCAATAACAACAGAGAGGTCCTTGAAAACCAATATTTCAGAATTGCAGTAGATAAAAAAACGGGAGGCATTAAGGAATTTTATGACAAAGGGCTGAAGGAGAACCTGTATGACCCTGAAAATCCTTACTTCATTGGTCAACCCGTCAGGGAAACCCTTCCCGAACGAGGCCGGATGGAGCCTTCCCATACAACGGTGAAAGGAGTAAGAGTAGAAAAAGGAATTAAGGGAGACGTTTGGAAAAGTATCCGGGTCTTTGCCCACCTGGAAGGATTTTCGGAAGGAACGGAAGAAGATCCCAAAGGGATTCAGTGGGAGATCAGGTTGTTTAACCACTCTAAAAAAGTGGAGTTTGCGTACAAGGCCCGTAAAGAAATTGTCACCGATCCCGAAGCCCTCTATGTGGCCTTCCCTTTCCGGTTACCGGATTCGCGGATTGTCTTTGAAACCATCGGAGGAACATTAACACAGGGAGCGCAACTTCCGGGTTCGGCTTCCGACTGGAACGTGGCTCAAAACTTTGTTTCGGTGCGGGGCAAAAAAGGCCAGATCGTCATGGTCAGCAATGAAGTTCCCCTTTGGCATTTCAGCGACTTCAATATCGGGAAATTCGAACGCTACCCTGAACCGGGAAAGCCCTGGCTCTATTCCTGGGTCATGAACAATTACTGGTTTACCAATTTCCGTGCCTTCCAGACAGGTGCCTTTGAATGGACGTATAGCATCACCACCACGCCTGATACCACCAACACGGCAGCCACCAAACTGGCCTGGGGTGTCCGGAATCCCCTTTCTACGAGAACGTTTCCGGCCGGAAAAAGTAAACTTGCCACAGCAACGCTAAAAACACTTAATATCAGCGGAGCCCCCAATGCGGTGCTTGTTAACAGCCGCCCCGCATTTAAGGGGAACGGAAATGTCATCCTTCATTTCAGGGAAGTTGACGGATTACCGGCAGAAATCCAACTATCCTCCGAAATCCCGGACAAACGGATAAAAAGTGTTAAGCAGGTAAATATTTTGGGGGAAACAATGGAACAACTGGATCAAAACATCGCATTTGAACCCTATGAGGTAAAATTCATCGAACTGAGCTTGTTTTAAAGGATAAAGAACTTCCGGGGTTCGAGCCGGGAGAGCGTATATACCATATAGCAACCATGAAAAACCTACGTATAATGAAACGAACCATCCTGATCATGCTTGTTTTTCTTGCCGGATGCCAGGTGAATGAACCGGCCGGAAACAAACAACGCCTTGCTCCGGCAGACCTTGCCGATCCACTCATTGATACCCACCAGTCGCGGTTTGATTATTTTGCATCCGCCACCCGGCCGTTTGGAATGGTTGCTTTATCTCCCGATACCAAACACGGAAATCTCTGGAATGCAGGGTACCGTTACGACGATCCCTTTATTCTCAATTTTTCCCATATCCATAATGCGCAAACAGCTGGAATTCCTGTCATGCCAGTCACCGGCCCGTGCCAGGGCCACAAGGGATTTGCAGAGAACAAATCGCGCTTCAGCCATGAAAAAGAGACCGTGAAACCGGGTTATCACAAAGTTTTTCTCGAAGATTTCGGGATAACGGCTGAGCTGACAGCCACCTGCCGGGTGGGAATGCACCGGTATACCTTTCCTGAAGCAGCAGAGGCCCATGTTTTATTCGATCTTGGAGCGGCTGTTGGTCCGACGAAAATGTCCTTTGCCTATGCCCGGAAAACCGGGGAGAACGAAATTGAAGGATACGCCGTAATGGCTCCAACCCACCGGCGAAAAAAACCGTTTACGGCTCATTTTGTGGCTGTTTTCAGCCAGCCTTTCAGTGATTTCGGAGGGTGGGAAAAAACAGCTGCCGGTGATTCGCGCCGGCTTGTTCATCCACCCGAAAATATCGTCAGCGGGGAAGGCAGCGGCGTTTTTGTCTCCTTCGATCCTTTGAAAAAGGGAAAACAGATCCTTTTGAAAGTCGGCATCTCTTACGTCAGTGCAGAAAATGCCCGGCTGAATTTAAACACGGAGCTCCCCCACTGGGATTTTGACCGGGTGGTGAGCGACGCCACGGCAGCATGGAATGACTACCTCGGCAGGATCGTTGTGGAAGGGGGCACCCGCGACCAGCGGGTAAAACTTTATACCGATTTGATGCATACGGCTTCCAAACGCATTTCGAATGACGTGGATGGTTCCTATATTGACCGGACCGGACCGGAGCCTGTCGTTCGAAAAGTCCCGGTGGACGAAAAAGGCCAACCGCTCAGGCAGTTTCTGGATGGCGATGGTTTATGGGGTTCCCAGTGGAACCTGAATATTTTGTGGTCGCTGATCTACCCGGAATATGGAAACTGGATGGCTGAAACCTGCCTTGATTATTACAGGAATGCCGGAACCATGTCCAGATGTTCCTGGGGAAGCAATTATTCCTATGTCATGGTGGGAGACCACATCACCCCCCTGCTGGCAGCTTTGATGTCCACCAACCGGGCAACATTCGACACCTCCCTGGCCTATGCCGCAGCCCGGAAAAATGCCTTCCCCGGGGGGATCCGCGACCGGGCAGGATATGAAGCCGGTCCCGGTCCGGCAGGAGGAGGAATTGACTGGTATATATCGCTGGGGTACGTCCCGCTTGAAATTTCCCAAAGAGGTGCCGGGTTCCACAGGGAAGGAACGGCCATGACCCTGGAATACGCCTTTCAGGACTGGTGCATTGCTTCCATGGCCCGGCAGCTGGGAAAAACGCAGGACGCCGAATTGTTCCTCCAACGGTCGGAACAGTGGCGGAATGTGTTTGATCCTGCAGTAGGATGGGCCCGTCCGCGCCATCAGTCGGGAGAATGGATGGACGATTTTTCTCCGGTAGTTTTAAAAGGGCAGTTCAATGCCCCCGGATTTATCGAGGGAAATGCAGCCACCTACTCCTTCTATGTTCCCCAAAACATTCAGGGGTTGATCCGGGCAATGGGCGGAGAACAAGCCTTTATTCAAAAACTGGATTCCAACTTTATTAAAGCAAGGCCCCACCGGTTCATTACCCCTCACGGAGAGCACGGTTCCGGCTGGGTGGATTACGAAAATCAACCCTCCTGTGCCATGGCCCATCTCTTCAGTCATGCCGGTGCCCCATGGAAAACCCAATATTGGGTCCGCCAGGTGAAACAGATTACCTATGGCGGAACTGATCCTTACAGTGGATACAACGGCGACGAGGATCAGGGACAACTGGGAGCCCTGGGCGTTTTGATGGCCATCGGATTATTTGATGTTCAGGGCTGTGCCGGAACATCCCCCACCCTCGAGATCACCACCCCTCTTTTCGATAAAACCGTTTTGGAATTCCCCTCCATCAGGGATCCTGATAAAATGGTCCGATTCGAAATCATTGCCAACCGGAAACAGGAGAACGACAGCTACATCCAGAATGCCCGGCTAAACGGTAAAGAATGGAACAGCTTTGAGTTTCCTGTCTCAACCTTCCTCCGGGGAGGCCGGCTTGAAATTGATCTGGGGCCGGAGCCGAATAAAAACTGGGGAAGCGAAAACTAAAAAGACAAAAAAAAGAATGAACAGCAGAGAACGAGTTGTCAGGGCCATCCGGTTCGAAAAACCAGACCGTCCGCCCATATCCCATGCGATCCTGCCCTCGGCACAGTATTATTATGGAGATGCGCTGAAAAAAATCATCAACACTTTCCACGAAGATTTTGGATGGCACCTGTTGCCCGATCTGCCGCGGGAGAAATTGCCCCCGCTTTATAAACTGGGAAAAAACAGGGATGACTGGGGTACGTTATGGGAGGTCACCGAAGAGGGACGCTGCGGAATCCCGGTCGACCATCCGATCAAAGCGGACTTTTCCAACTACGGTGATTATCAGTGGCCTGAAGTTTTTTCTGCAGGCGTGCCCCGCTACAAACTCTACAGCGGCCACATGACCGGAAAAAGCAATGACTACTATGCAAGGGGCGGCTGGATTGTCTTTTTTGAACAGATGCAACAACTCGTCGGTTTTGAGAACCTGCTCGTAGCCCTTATGATGGAAAAACCGGAAGTTCACCGCCTGCGCGATGACCTGCTGAGATTTAACCTTGCATGGCTGGACAACTGGCTTTCCCTTGACTACCAGGGCATCCATTTTGCTGATGACTGGGGCAGCCAGACCAACCTCTTAATACCCCCCGCCTTATGGCGGTCCTTTTTCAAGCCGGTTTACCGCCAAATGTTTGCGAAAGTAAAAAACAAGGGATTGGATGTCTGGTACCACAGCGACGGCCATATCCTGGAAATTATCCCCGATCTTATTGAGATCGGTGTGGATGTCCTGAATTGCCAGTCCTCCCTGATGGACCGGAAAGCACTGGGGGCGTTTGCGGGGCACATCGCTTTTCGTACCGATATCGACCGGCAGAATGTATTGCCTTTTGTGACGCCCGGAGAAGTTAAGGAATACGTTTTTGATCTTTTTCATCTGCTTGGAACACCCAACGGGGGGATCATTGCCTGCGGCGAGATCAGTGAAGATGTTCCGCTGGAGAATATCAGAGCCATGTACGAAGCATTCACTGAATTTAAATGGTGAACTAAGAAAAATTTTTCTGTCATTTTTCTTCACTTTTTCGTAAAATTGTACCATCAACTTTTTCCAAAAACTGAAACCATGAATAAAAACCTTGTTAAATCAATCGCTCTCTTCACCGCAGGCATGGGAATGATCCATTGCACCCCCCAAAAAGAAGAAGCCCGGCGCCCCAATATTCTCTATATCATGAGTGATGATCATGCCTATCAGGCCATTAGCGCCTATGGCCACGGGCTCAATGAAACACCCAACATCGACCGGCTGGCCGAAGAAGGCGCCATTTTTACCCGGGCCAATGTTACCAACTCCATCTGTGCGCCCAGCCGCGCCGTTCTGCTCACGGGGAAGCACAGTTTTATCAACGGAAAGGTGGATAATGTGCAGCCGTTTAACTGGGACCAGGACAACTTCCCCAAACTTTTGCAGGCCAGCGGCTATCAAACCGCCATGATCGGAAAGATCCACCTCGACGGCACCCCGCAGGGATTTGATTTCTCCATGGTTCTGCCCGGACAGGGACATTACTACAATCCCGACTTCCTGATCGATGGCAAGCGCGTGCGGAAGGAGGGCTATTGTACCGACATTATTACAGAAACCACGCTTGACTGGCTGAAAAACAAACGCGATCCTGACAAGCCTTTCTGTGTCCTTTACCATCAAAAAGCTCCGCACCGGAACTGGAAACCAGGCCCTGAATATTTAAAACTTTATGATGATAAAACCTTCGACCCTCCGGCCAACTACTTCGATGATTACGAAGGCAGGGGAACCGCTGCCAAAGAACAGGAGATGGAGATCGCCGGCCATGCCCGCTGGGGACATGATTTTAAAATGATCGTGAACCCTGATGGCGACAGTACCGGTTTTCACCGTGAGCTGAACCGCTTTAACGAAAAACAACGGGCCGACTGGCTGGCAGCCTACACCCCAAAAAATGAGGACTTTAAAGAAAAATATGGAAATCTTTCTGAAAAAGAGATCGCCCTTTGGAAATACAACCGCTACATTAAGGATTATCTGCGCACGATCAAATCAGTGGATGATGGTGTAGGAGAGGTACTCGATTATCTGGAAGAAGCCGGACTGGCAGAAAACACCATTGTCGTTTATACCTCCGACCAGGGGTTTTACCTCGGGGAACATGGCTGGTTCGATAAGCGCTTCATGTACAAAGAATCCTTCCGCACCCCCCTGCTGATCCGCTACCCCAAAGAGATTGACCCCGGAACAAAAATCGACGAACTGGTGCAAAACCTCGACTTTGCTCCCACCTTCCTCGATTATGCCGGCATTGAAATCCCTGAAGAAATGCAGGGCGAATCATTCAGGAACCTGGTGGGCGGAAAAACCGGTGAGTGGCGCGATGCGGTTTACTACACCTATTACGAATATCCTTCCGTACACATGGTGAAACGCCATTATGGAGTAGCCACCAAACGGTACAAACTCATGCATTTCTACTACGACATCGACGAGTGGGAGATGTATGACCTGAAAACTGACCCGATGGAAATGAATAACATCTACGGAAATCCGGACTATGCCGATGTGCAGGAACGTCTCCATAAAAAACTGGAAGAACTGCGCGCCTATTATGGCGACAGCGATGCACTGAATGAAAAATACCTGAAAGCATATCTGGATTTCCGGGGAGGAAATTAATATCAGGCATTCCGATCCGGCAGCATAAGCATGCCACACTATTGATTTTTATCCCGCTTTGACGGAATGGAAAGAATTTCCGGAACAGCAACCAGAAATTTTTCAGGAAATACGTTTTGCCCCTTCAGTTAATGGTCAATCCGAACAAATGAAACAGATCAAAAGACCAATCGTGACCCTGGCGGCTTTGGCTCTGGCGGGAGCTGCCTGCAGTTCGCCCGGCGATAATGATCATCCCAATGTACTGGTGATCATCACCGACGATCAGGGGTACGGTGATTTGGGCATCACCGGGAACCCGCACATCAAAACCCCGGCAATCGACCGTTTTGCCCGGGAAAGCATCCGCTGCAACCAGTTTTACGTTTCTCCGGTTTGTGCTCCGACCAGGGCAAGCCTGATGA
>JAGYMR010000149.1 GCA_018400515.1 Tangfeifania sp. | reverse complement strand
GAAGCATGCCCCTTTCGGCACTTGAAAAATATGCGGCTAACCGTGGGGTGCTTTATCCGCTGCAAACATTCTCTAAAAACCGCCCGCTTCCTTTTCAGGAAATTCCTGTTTTTGTGGAAGCCGATTCAGAAAAAAATGAAAAAATATTGCTGGAACTGGCCGGAAAAATTTCGGACACGGTTTCCGTACTCGATTCAGAGAAACGACTGGCGCTTCATATTGCCGCGGTTTTTTCCTGTAATTTTGTGAACTA
Organism: Tangfeifania sp.; assembly: GCA_018400515.1. The sequence goes on along the minus strand of JAGYMR010000149.1, from coordinate 6,595 downwards.
TTTTTATACCCTTGCTTCGGAAATTCTGGAATCCAGCGGGATCTCTTTTGACGTTCTGAAGCCGCTGATTATGGAAACGGCGGGAAAAGTCCGGGAAATGGCGCCGCCCGATGCGCAGACAGGCCCTGCTGTCCGTTTCGATCAAAATGTGATTGGCAAGCATTTGGAGGCGCTGGATGCCTTCCCGGAGAAAAAGGAGTTGTACCATGTTATTTCAAAAAGTATTTTTGAGCATCATCAAAAAAACGGATAATGACGCTCTTTAAGGAAGAACTGAAAAAGGTAAAAGCATTTGTGTTTGATGTGGACGGGGTTTTATCGAAAGACACCACCCCGCTGGGACCCGGGGGAGATCCGGTGCGCACCGCCAATGTGAAGGACGGGTTTGCTGTCAGGAATGCCCTGAATTTTGGCTTCCCGGTTGCTGTTATTACAGGGGGAACCATTGAACGCGTGCGCCTCCGGTACGAAAAACTCGGTGTAGAATACTATTACGATAATGTTCGGGATAAGGTGGAATGCCTGAACGATTTTCTTGCAAAAACCGGTGTGGAAGCGGAAAATGTTCTGTTCATGGGGGACGACCTCGTCGATTATTTGGCCATGCAGAAGGCAGGAGTTCCTGTCTGTCCCTGCGATGCTGTCGATGACATTAAACGGATCTCGAAATACATTTCCCCGCTGAAGGGGGGAGAGGGGTGTGTTCGCGATGTTATTGAACAGACCCTGCGGGTTCAGAAGGCCTGGTTTTCAGAAGACATGCTTTTAAACAATGCTTTTTAAATGAACTGGTTCCCGCATTATCATTTCATACTTGCTTCAAAATCCCCGCGAAGGCAACAACTGCTCCATTCCCTGGGCATCGAATTTCAGGTGCAAACCAGGGAAATTGATGAAACGTTTCCCCCTGAACTGACGCGGGAACAGATTCCGGTTTATCTGGCTCAACGAAAAGCGCAGCCTTTTCTTGAAGAATTGAAAAACAATGACCTGCTCATTACAGCCGATACCATTGTCTGGTTTAATGGAGAGGTACTGGGAAAACCTGCCGGAGAGCAGGAGGCCACCGATATGCTTCACAAACTGAGTGGAAATGAACACAAGGTGATCTCCGGCGTCTGCTTGTCATCATCCCGGAAGCAAAAATCTTTTTTTTCGGTTTCAAACGTTCAGTTTAAAAACTTGACCCCCGAAGAGATCCATTACTACATTTCCGTATTTCGTCCTATGGATAAAGCCGGAGCCTATGGGATCCAGGAATGGATCGGTTTTATCGGAATTACCCACATTGAAGGCTCTTTTTATAATGTCATGGGACTCCCCGTGCAAAAGCTATATCAGGAAATCATTGAATTTTAAATGCTTGGAGAAAAGGTTGCGGTTTTTTTTGCGGTAAAAAGCAATTCCTTAATTTTTTTTGTTAAACCCTTTTGCCGATTATTCGTAAATGATAAAAAAAAATGACGTACCTGTGACCGGCATGGGCAATGATTTATGGGTTTCGGGGAGCAGCAGTTCTTTTTTTGTCGGGACATTATTTTAAACGGGCTCTGTGAAGCAGGTGCGGGCATTCCGTTCAAAGGTGTTTTTTGGGGGGAGCGTCCGGTTTCACCGGCACCGTGTCGTTTATCCATTCAAATTTAAAAATACATTATCATGAAAAATTTGGTAAGAATTTTTTCCTTGACCCTTCTCTCCGTTCTCCTTATTTGGGGATGCAAAAAAAATGATCCCGTAGAAGTGGGATTTTTAATTCATGACCTGGATAAGGAGCGGTGGGAAAATGACCGGGATTTTTTTGTAAAAAGTGTGGAAGAACTGGGCGGTACGGTGAAAGTGATGATTGCGGGAAACGACGCTGAACGTCAATTGGCCCAGGCAAAAGAATTACTGGCTAACGGAGTGGACGTGCTGACGATAATTCCTGTGGACCGGTATTCAGCAGCTAAAATTGTGGAAGAGGCTCACGAGAAGAGTGTACCTGTTATCTCCTATGACCGGCTGATCCGTAATTGTATGCTCGACTGTTATGTGTCTACCGATAATGTGGAGATCGGAAGGTTGCAGGCGGAGTACCTGACAACCATTAAACCAACGGGAAAATATGCGTTGATTGGAGGTGCAAAAAGTGATAATAACAGCCAGTTTTTGTACCTCGGGCAGATGAATGTCTTGCAACCGCTTGTTGAGAAAGGAGACATCGAAATTGTTTACAATGTATTTACCGAGTATTGGGGAGAAGAAGAGGGGTATGACCATACCCTCAAGCTCCTCCGGAAAACTCCCGGGGTGGATGCCATCATTGCCGGAAATGATGCCATTGCACTGGGAATAATCCAGGCGTTGAAAGAGAATGGCAAGGAGGGGAACGTGCTTGTGGCCGGTATGGATGCCGACCTGAAAAACCTCCAGGAAATTGTGGCCGGGCATCAGACCTGCACCATTTATAAACCCTATGAAAAGCTGGCTTCCACTGCTGCCGAACTGTCCATGGCTCTTGGCAGGACAAAGGAGTGTGAAGGAACCTATCAAACCGTGAGTAACGGTGCCCGGCTCGTTCCTGCCGTTTTCCATAATGGCATGGTGGTTAACAAGGAGAATCTGAAACTGACCGTTATTTCTGAAGGGTATCAGACCGAGGAAGAAATTTTCAAATAACAGAAAGCCGGCAACTATTGATCGTAATCCTTCAGTTTGCTACCTTTGCAGTGCTGTTAACAAGGAAGTGAGGGTAAAATGAAGAAACAGATCGGGAACGTTTTACTGGAGGCCGTTCAGGGCGATATCGCGCATCAATCCGACATGGCGGCGGTGGTAAATGCTGCCAACGCTCAGTTAATGCCTGGCGGGGGCGTAGCCGGAGCCATTCACCGTGCTGCAGGTCCCGGACTGGCAGAGGAGTGCCGGCCTATGGCACCCATTCATCCCGGAGAGGCGGTCATTTCCGGGGCACATAACCTTCCCAACCGGTTTGTTATCCATTGCCTCGGGCCGGTCTACGGAAGGGATAAACCGGAAAACCGGCTTCTAGCCGATTGCTACAGGAATGCACTTCAGGTGGCGGATGATAACAAGGTTGATTCCATTGCTTTTCCGGCGATTTCCGCCGGAGCTTTTGGGTATCCTTTTGAAGCGGCAACCGACATCGCCCTGAAGGCCATTCGTGAAGAAATTCCGGAATTGAAACATGTCCGGCACATCCGGTTCGTGCTTTTCGGAGCATTGGATTTCGAAGTTTACCTGGAGCGGCTGAGGGAGCTGAAGGAGTGACTTTAAGTCTCTGCCCTTTTTATTTCAAAGGCCATCAGGGCATCCCCCCTCCGCTGATACAGCATGCCGTTATTTATAACGGGGTGGGAAAAGTGCTGTCCGGTACCATTGGTGATTTTGAAATAACTGTCCCGCTTCATGTGTCCGCCGGAATAACTCACCAGCGAAAGCTCACCCCGGAAATTGTAGTAATAGAGTCGGTTGTCTGCTCCAATGACGGCCCCCGTTCCAATTTTCAGCGAATCGCTCAATTCACCGCTTAAAACATGGAGGCTTTTTAACTCTTTTTTCCGGGTTCCGCATCCGTAGAGGTAGTTGCCGATCTTTACAAATCCTCCCATATAGCTGTCAAAATCCGTATTCCGCCAGACCTCGGTGATTTCAGAACCGTCGGCAGAGAGCTGAAGTTTGACTCCGCCGTTGCCGTCCCCTGCAGCATAATATATGAAGCCGTCTTCAAAAATTACATTGTTGCTGTGGGTGTCACCAATACCGGGTTCACGTTTTTCCACCGGGGTGTTCTCCTGAAGGTGTGTCCAGAGCAACTTGCCGGTTTCGGCATCGATGCCTAAAAGATGGTATGCCGAAAAAGTGACGAACAATTTCCTTCCCGGTATTTCAATGAGGTTCCCCGGATTATAGCCGGGACGTTCCCCCATGGCCCTGCAGGACCAGATCAATTCCCCGGTAAACCGGTTGAGGGCAACGACATTGTGCTTTTTTCCCCCGGGCATCCAGTATACTTTTGTTTCGTCGACTACGGCAGCCTCTGCCATCCCGAAGCGGGGAAGCACGCCCCGAAACTCACCGGCAAAATCTTTAGACCAAACCACGGCCCCGTTTTCACGGCTTAGACAGAAAAGGTTCCCCATTCCGGTGATAACATACAGGTGGTCGTCCACCACCGTCGGAGCCGAACGGGACCCCGGATAGTGGGAGTTCCACGCTTCTCCGAGTCCGGTTTTCCAGCGCATCTTACCGTTCGGAGCCAGACAAAACAAAAATGCCAGGCTGTCTGCTTCCCCTGTAATAAAAATTTCACTTCCGGTAACGGTGGGCGAGCCATATCCATTTCCGATCCCTTCAACTACCCATTTCTGGACCGGCCCTCCCTCCGGCCATTTTTTCAGCAGGTTTTCCCCTGAAAAAATTCCCTTGCGATTGTCTCCGCGCCATTGCCAGGTGGCAGGTCCGGAGTTGGTGCATGAGAAAAAAACGATTCCCAGGAAAAAGACAGCAATGATTGATCTCATAACGATTGATTTGGTTTTTAAATAAGACGAGGATTTTTTACGAGCATTACAATCAAGGGGGATTTTTTTTAACGCAATAAAGTCATCTTCTCCAGACCCTTTGAAATCCGGCGGTCCTGAATTTTTTCGCAGATAAAAAAAGACAGCATTGTCCGAGGCAATGCTGTCTTTTTGGGCACCTTCCCTTTTTGTCCGGGAATGCCGTGAGACGGTTTATACGTTGACTTACAGATTCCGGTAAATTGTTTGGGTGGCTGTTTTGCCGCCGGCATCTGTAACCGTCAGATTGATCGTATGTTCTCCGCTGGTTCCTTTCTTGAATCCAAGTTCATTGGATCCGCTGGCAGCGTCACCACTGACTGTATTGGTAACGGAGGCCGTTTTTCCGTCCGGGTTGATCATTTCGATGACAACCGATGCCAGATCGCCGTCCGCGTCAGAAACGCTCCAGGTCACTGTTGCACGTGTCCACGCAGGATTGCTGTTCGGAGAGGCATCAAACGCATCAACCGAGGGAGCTGTTTTTCCTGAATTCGCTGCCACAGTTACTTCTTGTGAAACGGAGGATGTAGCCCCATCATCGTCGGTAACTGTCAGGGTGACATTGTACGTTCCGTCCGTGCCATAGGTATAGGTTGGATTTTGCTCCGTTGAGCTACCTGAGCCATCTCCGAAATCCCAGCTCCAGCCAACCACAGAGCCATCCGGGTCACTGCTTTGGTCGGTGAAAGCAACCGAAAGGTCGGTTGCGGAAAAGCTGAACCCGGCTTCGGGGGCCTGATTTCCGGTATTATTGGTTGCTGCTGCCACGGCAAGGTCGGCCCGGGCAAGCCCGTATCCCTGATGGTTAGCATCCAGTCCAAGGTCTTCTGCTGTTCCCCGGAGAATATCCCTTACCTGGGTATTGGTTAAAGTGGTATTCGATGCCCAGGTGAGGGCAGCAACGCCGGTAACGTGGGGTGCAGCCATGGAGGTACCGCTGTAGGTGTCGGTATACCTGTCATCCGGGAGTGTGCTGAGAATCTGGTATCCCGGGGCGATCAGCTCAACTGCCGGGCCGGTACTGGAAAAGCTGGCCCTGGTATCCGCACTGGTGGAAGCCGCCACAGCAATAACCGATTCATAGGCTGCCGGATATCCGACGTTGTCACCTCCGCCGCCCCGGTTTCCGCTGTTGCCTGCTGAGGAGACAATGATGTGTCCTTTCTGCCAGGCGTTTTCGCAGGCAAGCCGCATGGTTTCTGTTCCGCTGCTGCTTCCGAGGCTCATGTTGAGCACCTCAATGCCGTTTTCAACAGCCCACTCAATGCCTCCAACGACCGATGAAACCGTTCCGCCTCCCGAATCATCCAGGACCTTGACGGCGTAAAGACTAACTCCTGGTGCAACGCCAACAACACCAATGGTATTGTCCAGGCCAGCCACTGTTCCTGCCACATGGGTCCCGTGCCCGTCACCATCCTCATAGGAAGAACCGCCAACGGTATTGGTTCCCCCTGCTATGGAAGGAAGATCCTCATGATCCGAATCAATGCCGGTGTCGATGATGGCGACACTGACTCCTGAACCTGTGGAAACGGTCCATGTGGTGAATGAATAGGTTTCAATGCCAAATACGCGGTCAACTCCCCATGGAACCGACTGTGCCGTGGAAAATACCTTGTAGTCCGGTTCAATGTAAGTAACGTTCGGGTTCCTTGAAAGGGCTTCCCGCGCTTTTTCATTCAACCGTGCAGCCACCGCCGGAACAATGTTAAAGGTTCTGTATGGTTTGCCTCCGGCATTCTTTACTGCGTGGATGTCCGGGCCTGCAGAAAAGCCTATCAGGTACCTTTCATCATCCGGTATAGCCAGTGGATTTTCCTGTTCCTCAAGGCCGTTTTTTACACCTGATTTCAGCTCCGCTTTATCAATACCCGGATCCTCCAGATAGGAATCACTACAAGCATTGAAAAAACCTATCGCCAGAATAATCGTTAAAAATTTCAGAAATCTTTTTTTCATTTTGACGCTTTTTTGGTGAGTTTTCTTATGATTTATTGAAGCAATATCGAAAAAAAAGCGCAAAAATA
>JAGYMR010000148.1 GCA_018400515.1 Tangfeifania sp. | reverse complement strand
TCCATTGAATCAAGCAGTTGTGCCGCTTTTGACATCACATCCAAATCGGATGTGCTTCCCATGATAATGCTAACTTTTGCTTCCATCTTTTATATGATAAATTTTCAGTTAATCAATTTGTTTTGTTATTTTGTGTCTCCACATTGTATAGTACGAAAATAGAGCATAAATGCGATAAAAAAAAAGTAATTCTCCTTTAAATGAAGAAAGTTAAAATTCACGACAAGCACTTTCAGCTTTTTATTCCCTATGAAAAAATTCGGGCCGTGGTGGAAGAGATGGCCGAAAAGATGAATAAAGAATTGGAGGGAAAAGACCCTTTATTTATCTGCATCCTGAATGGATCGTTCATGTTTGCTGCTGAATTGTTTAAGCGGATCTCCCATCTTCAGTCGGAAATTTCGTTTGTAAAACTGGCTTCTTATAACGGGGATCAGACTACCGGTGTGGTGAAGCAGCTGATTGGCCTGAATGAAGCCATCGAAGGACGCACCGTGGTTGTCCTGGAAGATATTGTTGACACTGGGATTACGATCGAAAATATTCTGGAGCAAATACAAACCCTCCATCCCCGGGAAGTGAAAATTGCGACCCTTCTGTTAAAACCGGATGCCCTGCAAAAAGCCGTGAAGCTGGATTATGTGGGGCTTGAGATTCCCAACGATTTTATTGTGGGGTACGGGTTGGATTATATGGGGTATGGACGAAACCTGATTGATATTTATTCAGTTATAAACAAATAAAAGATCCGAAAGCATGTTAAATTTAGTTTTATTTGGCCCTCCGGGTGCCGGTAAAGGGACCCAGGCAGATTTTTTGAAAGAATCGTTTGGACTCATTCATTTATCAACCGGGGACCTGCTGCGCAGTGAGATCGCTGCGGGCACTGAGCTGGGAAAGAAGGCAAAAGATTTCATGGAAAAAGGCGAACTGGTTCCCGATGAGGTGGTAATCGGTATGATAAAAAGTAAACTCGATGCCAATAAGGATGCTGAGGGGTTCATTTTTGACGGGTTCCCCCGGACGGTTGACCAGGCCAAAGCCCTGGATGACCTTCTGAATGAAAACGGCACGCCCATTACCGGAATGCTCAGCCTTGAAGTGGATAAGGAGGAACTGATCAAGCGGTTGCTGAATCGCGGAAAGATTTCCGACAGAGCCGATGATCAGGATCAGACGATCATTGAAAACCGCATCAATGTTTACAATGAAAAAACCATGCCGCTGGTTGAATACTACCAGCAACAGGGTAAGCATTTTGGCATCAACGGAATGGGATCCATCGAAGCGATTGCCGGCCGGTTAAAGGAAACGATCGAAACCAAGATGCGGTAATTGAACGGCATGTTTCTGAATGGTAACGGGTTTCCAGGTTCCGGTGTTTTCCTTGTTCCGGGGATGTGCCATTAAAGATTGAAACAGGGGTGTGTTTATGAAAAACATTTTCCGGTGAACAGAATACTGTGCTAAACAGAGAGATTGGGAGATGGCAGAATCAAATTTTGTCGATTATGTAAAGATCCACTGCAGGTCAGGACACGGCGGAGCCGGGTCTGCACATCTGCGCAGGGAAAAATTTGTTCCCCGGGGAGGACCTGACGGCGGCGACGGAGGTCGTGGCGGTCATGTGATCCTTGAAGGAAACCGGAACAAATGGACCCTCCTCCATTTAAAATACCGCAAACATATCCGGGCAAGCAACGGAGAACCGGGAGGTGCTCAGCGAAAGACGGGGGCTGACGGCGAAGATGTCATTCTGGAAGTGCCTTTGGGCACCATTGCCCGGGATGATGCCAACGGAGCCTTCCTTTTTGAAATTACGGAACACGGCGAACAAAAGATCCTCCTTCAGGGGGGACGGGGGGGACTCGGGAACGACCATTTTAAATCGCCGACCAATCAGACCCCCCGGTATGCCCAGCCGGGAGAGGAGGGAGAAGAAGGCTGGAAAATCTTTGAGCTGAAAGTCCTGGCCGACGTCGGGCTGGTGGGGTTCCCAAGCGCAGGGAAATCGACCCTCCTGTCGGTGGTCTCGGCAGCGAAACCCAAAATTGCCGATTATCCTTTTACCACCCTGACACCCAACCTCGGGATCGTGAAATACCGGGAACAAAGATCTTTTGTGATGGCTGATATTCCCGGGATCATTGAAGGTGCCCACCAGGGAAAAGGATTGGGGGTGCAGTTTTTAAGACATATTGAACGGAATCCGGCCCTGCTCTTTCTTATCCCTTCCGATAGCAACGACCATTACAACGAATATAAGATCCTGCTGCATGAACTCGAAAAATATAATCCTGAACTCCTTGATAAAAAGCGCTTGGTTGCCATTAGTAAGGCCGATCTGCTCGACGAAGAGCTGATGAAGGAGATCAGCGGGGAGATGAAGGAGATCCCCCACCTGTTTTTTTCCGCCGTCACGGGATTCAACATAATGTCACTCAAAGATAAAATCTGGGAAATACTGAATCGTTAAATGGAATTCTTACAAAAAATACTGGAGCTCGACCGCGAAATTTTTCTGTTTCTGAACAGTTTTCATTCCGATTTCTGGGATACCATCATGCTGATGGTTACCCGCAAAGAGACCTGGCTCCCTTTTTATATGATCCTGTTGTATTATATTTTCAAAAATTACAGGAACAAGTGGTGGCTGGTACTGATTTTTCTGGCTTTAACCATTACCCTGAGCGACCAGCTTTCAGTATTGATGAAGGAGACCATCCAGCGGTTGCGCCCGGTTCATGATCCCGACATCCGGCACCTGGTGCACAATGTCCTGAAGAAGGGCGGACTTTATAGTTTTGTTTCATCCCATGCCGCCAATACCTTTGCGCTGTTTGTTTTTACCTGCCGGCTTTTCAAAAACCGCGGATACTGCTTTTTTATGTTTTTCTGGGCGCTCCTCGTTTCTTATTCCCGGATTTATACCGGTGTCCATTACCCTCTGGACATTATTGGAGGGGCCCTTTTAGGGTGGATTATTGCTTTTGGTTGCTTTAAGATGATGATGTTCGTGGAAAAGTTCTTTTTTGTCCGGCGGCGCCCCAAAATTGAAACCACCAAACTGAAGACAAAACAGCTGGGGCAGGTCCTTCTGGTCTTTTTGATACTTGCCTTAACGGTTTCTATTATGACCTATATCCTTCATAGATTTAATTACCTCTGAAAAATGGAGCAGGCGCCTTCTGATTTTTTTACATCGAAAAAAGCGATTGCAGTCGTTGAGCTTAAGCGGCTTAAACGAAAAATCAGGCGTTTTGGCTGGTACCGCCTGCTGGCTTTTTTAATGATCTTTGCGCCGCTGGTTGCATCGGGGTGGCAAGGCTGGATCACGGCCGGCCCCATGATCTTCTTCGGGATTCTTTTTTTTCTTCTGATCAAAAAGAGTGTCCGGCTTGAGAGGGAGAAAAAGTTTTTTGAAGCCCAAAAGAAGATCGCAGAGGATGAACTGCTGGCACTGGAGCATCAATTCAGCCATTTTGATAACGGGGGCGATTTTTTGGATAAGCGCCATTTTTATTCCCATGACCTGGACATCTTCGGGGAGAATGCTGTTTTTCAGTATATCAACCGTACATCCACCCAAAGCGGAAGGTGGCGGCTGGCCGGATTATTCAACAACCCTCCCCTGGAAAAAGAGGAGATCCGGGAACGGCAGGAGGCCATCCGTGAACTTTCGGACCTTCCCGAATGGCGGATAAACTTTCTGGTCCGGGGACATCTGTTCAGGGAAACTCTTGAACTGAGCGATGAAATAAAAGCGTGGGCCGGAACCCGGCTTGAGCTCCGCCGGCCTCAGGGAATCCGGTGGAGCATCCGGTTGTTGCCTCCTTTTACCCTCCTGGCGATGATCCCTGCAGTTGTTGGATTTTCATGGATGCCCTTTGTGGTGCTTCTTTTCACGCAATTGGGCCTTCTCTTTTTTTCGCGAAAAAGGGTGGACCAGTATTACCGGTTTTTTGGCCGGAAGTCTGAACTTCTGGGAAAATACCGGCAGTTGCTGGAGTTTGTCGAAGCGCAAAATTTTCAGTCGGCTTATCTGAAACATTTGCAGGGAAAAGTGTGCCGGCCGGACCGGGCCAGCCACATATTCCAGCAATTGAAAAAGTGGGTCGGTCGTTTTGAGTACCGGCAAAACCTGTTGGTAGCCCTGGTGCTGAATTCGATCTTTTTATGGGATATCCGCTGCGTGTATCAATTGTGGCAATGGCATGGCCGGAACAGGAATAAGCTTGTTGACTGGCTCGGGGTCATTGCGGAAATGGATGCCCTCGTCAGCCTGGCAAATTTTGCCTGCAATCATCCCCGGTATGCTTATCCCGCGGTGAAGGACGACGGGTTTACTTTCCGGGCGAAGCAGCTCGGACACCCTTTACTGCCCCCGGGAAAACGGGTTTGTAATGACTTTGCGGTCAATGGTTGGTCGAACGTGGTGATCGTTACCGGAGCCAATATGGCCGGGAAAAGTACGTTCCTGCGGACCGTGGGCGTTAACCTCGTTCTGGCACGGCTGGGAGCGCCGGTGTGTGCACGGGAGATGGCCTTTACCCCGGTGAAGGTTTATACCGATATGCGGACCACTGATTCCCTGCTGGGGGATGAATCTTACTTTTTTGCTGAATTGAAACGGATCAAAGGGGTGCTCGAACGCCTGGAAAAGGGGGAACGCATTTTTGTTATCCTCGATGAAATGCTGAAAGGAACCAATTCGGTTGATAAACTGAACGGTTCCAGGGCGCTTATACGGAAATTGCTGCGCCTGCAAGCCGTTGCACTGATCGCTACCCATGACCTGAAGCTGAGTGAAATGGAAAAAGAACACGCTGGCCGGATATGGAATAAATGTTTCGAAATCCGGATCAAAGGAAATGAGCAGCTGTTTGACTATCATTTGTCGGATGGGGTGACCCAAACCATGAATGCCACCTTCCTGATGAAAAAAATGGGGATTGTTTAACGCACCGGAAGGGGATCCTGGACAAATTTTTAATTAATTTTGTTTGCCGGAACGACTTTTTCACTTAAACCAAATATTCTATGAAGACCAGAATGATTCCCTTTGCAGCACTATTATTCGCTGCTATTACTTCCTGCACCCCGGAACCCGGCAGTCAATCCACGAAAGAGGAACTTCCCAACTTCGTGGTTGTTTTTATCGATGATATGGGGTACGGCGATGTGGGGTGCTATGGAGCTACCGGTTATACCACCCCCAACCTGGACAAGATGGCGGCCGGAGGAATGCGTTTCACCAATTTTTATGCGGCCCAACCGGTATGCAGTGCCTCGCGTGCCGGACTGCTGACAGGATGCTATCCCAACCGCATTGGCATCAGCGGAGCGCTTTTTCCACATCATGAGGTGGGGCTTAACCCTCAGGAAACCACCATTGCGGAGATGCTCAAAGAGAAAGGCTATGCCACGGGGATCTTTGGAAAGTGGCACCTGGGGCACCACAAAGAATTTCTGCCCCTGCAGCATGGGTTTGATGAATATACGGGCTTGCCCTATTCGAATGATATGTGGCCTGTCGGTGTGGACGGGGAACGCCTTCCGGAAGGGGAAGGACGGGGAAATTATCCGGACCTTCCGCTGATCGGGGGCAATGAAACCGTGAAATACATTACCTCGCTGGAGGACCAGGATAGCCTGACCACCCTCTATACCGAAAAAGCAGTGGATTTTATTCATCGCCATGCCGATGCTCCATTCTTTTTATACGTTCCCCACACCATGGGCCATGTTCCCCTGGGGGTTTCCGGGAAATTCCGGGGGAAAAGTGAACAGGGACTGTACGGCGATGTGATGATGGAGATCGACTGGTCGGTGGGAGAAATTGAAAAGGCCCTGCAGAAGAACGGTGTTGCTGAAAATACCGTGTTCATCTTTACTACCGATAACGGGCCCTGGCTGAATTTTGGCAATCATGCGGGATCTTCCGGCGGATTGCGCGAAGGCAAAACCACCAGCTGGGAAGGGGGCCAACGGGTGCCGTTCATCATAAAATGGCCTGCCGCAACACCTGCCGGAACCATTTGCAATAAGCTGGGGTGTGCCATCGACCTCCTGCCGAGCTTTGCTAAACTGGCGGGAGCAGCGCTTCCTGAGCGCAAAATTGACGGGGTGGATATCTCTGAATTATGGAAAGGCAACCCGGAAGCAGAACCCCGGAAAGATGTTTTGTTTTATTATGGCAGGAATAACCTGAATGCTGTCCGCCAAGGGAACTGGAAACTGGTGTTGCCGCATACCTGGGCCTCTTATCATGCACGGCCGGGAATGGATGGGCACGGGGGACCGCGGCCCCGGAAAACGTTGGAGGAGCCTGAATTGTATAACATGATGCGCGACCCCGGGGAAGAATACAACGTTATTGAGATGTATCCCGAAAAGGTGGAGGAGCTCATGCAGCTTGTGGAGCAAGCCAGGGCCGAACTGGGGGATCTCAATGTGGGTCTGGAGAGCGGTTCCGGAACAAGGGAGATCGGAAGGAAATAACTTTTCACCCCCTGTCCGTTTAAAAAACCGGAGAGGTGCGGATAATCTGTAAAAACAGCTAAAGAGTGAAAGCATATGGTGAAGATGACCCCATAAATGCCGTATCATATTCCATGCAGGGATGGCTGGAACGGATCTGCATTCCGTTCCCAAACGACAAACAAAAAATTATAAACGAATGAAGACAGCACTTGTTACAGGAGCGACCAGAGGTATTGGCAAGACCATTGCATTAAAACTTGCCTCCCTTCAGTACGAAATGATCATTGTGGGAAGGAGTAAACAGCGGTTGAAGGAGGTTGAAGCAGAAATCACGGGCATGGGGCGGAGATGCCTGGCGCTTGAGGCCGACCTGAGCCGGGAAGACACCCCCGAAAAGCTCATCCGGGATGCAGTCGCCCATTTCGGGCAACT
>JAGYMR010000147.1 GCA_018400515.1 Tangfeifania sp. | reverse complement strand
AAATGTTTCCGTTTTAAATATCTTGCAAAGTTCTTTATTTGAATATTTATTCAATATTTTAAATAATATAACAGTTTTTTAATCCTTTTTAAACAAGAAATAAAAAGATAAAAATCAATTTTGTCAGCGAAAATTCTAACCGAAAAATGAGTGCTATGAAACAGGCATTTTACGGCAAGAACAAAGGAAAACGGATCAATCAGACATGGAAGTATCATGTGCCTTGACGAAAAATTTTGCTGACCTCCAATCTTTTTTCAGAACACCGGTCTTTTTCCTTTCATCTGCCTGAAAGAAAAGCGGGTACCCGGCAGGGGCGGAGTTATACACATGTACCCACTTCCCTAATGCAGAAAAAGCCGGAAGCTGTTCCAACAAGGCCGTTTTTTAAGAAAACCGGCATGCCGGGGCAGCCATCAATGAAAATACCGGGCAGGTTTTGTAATCTCCTTTTGTGAAATGCCAAGAGTGATAAGAAAGTTAAATGCGAATTCCTATGCCCATAATGAAACAGGCAATAGGTCTTTATTTTCATAATTTGACCATACATGAAAGGAAATTCATTTGCATGGAATGGGGATGTTTTGTCTGCAACAAAAAAATGAGAAAAAACTCATGGGCCTTCCGTGAAGTGCTGAAGTAAAAAGTACAAGGACTTATATTTAATTGAAATTGAACCATTTAATTTTATTCCAATGAAGAAAATGTACAGATTCAGAAATGATTACCAAAAACGGGGCAAATCAAAAATTGTTTTGCTGTTTTTAACCTTGCTGGTGCCTTTCTTTTCCCTGGCACAGGAGATACTGGTACAAGGCACGGTTCGATCAGCTGAAGACAATATTGTTCTTCCCGGAGTGTCGATCGTTGTCAAAGGCACTTCACAGGGAACAGTGACGAATGTTAACGGGGAATACCAGATCAATGCCCCCGAAGATGGAACGCTTGTGTTTTCCTTTATCGGCATGTTAAACAAGGAAGTCATGGTAAACGGGAGAAAAGAGATACATGTCACCATGGAAAAGGAGCTGACCGATATCGGGGAAGTGGTCGTGGTCGGCTACGGAACACAAAAGAAGGTAAACCTTTCGGGTGCCGTGGATGCCGTAGATTCCAAAGAGCTGGAAAGCCGTCCAATAGTGAACATTTCACAGGGCTTGCAGGGGGTTGTGCCCAACCTTAATATTGATTTTGTGAGCGGAGAACCGGGGCAGGCAGCTGAGATCAACATCCGGGGAATGACCTCCATCAATGGGGGTGAACCCCTGATCCTGATTGACGGGGTTCCTGCCGATGCATGGGAATTAAACCGGCTGACACCGGAGGATGTATCAGAAATTTCGGTGCTGAAAGATGCCGCATCAGCAGCCATATACGGAGCAAGAGCAGCTTTCGGGGTGGTGCTGATCACCACGAAGACCGGCACCCGGGAAGGGGTCAACCTCAGTTATAATAACAACCTGTCGTGGTCAAAGCCCACCGTGCTCCCCGAGAAAACAAATGATCCTTACATCTATTTGAGGCTGCAGGATCTGGCTACCGACAATACGCCGTGGAATAACTTCAACCCGTCGGACGAAACTTATGCCTGGGCAAAAGATCGTTCCGACAACCCGGAAGCCACCGAAGGGGTCCGGATTAACCCACGCGATGAAACCTCCTGGGAATACATGGGAAACAGGGATTGGACCCCCTATTTTCTGAGTGATTTTACCTTCTCCCAAAAACACAATATCCAGGTTGACGGGAAAACGGGAAAAGTAAGGTATTACTTGTCGGGCGCTTTTGATAATGAAAACGGCGCTTTGGAAATTGCAAACGATCTTTTTAACCGCTACAGCATCCGGAGTAAAATTGACTATGAACCATTTGAATGGCTAACCGTTGGAAACAATACCCTTTTTACCATGACGGAACGGCAGGAGCCTTCACATTTAGACATATGGGACCTCTACAATCTTGCCCCAACCTCCTGGGATAAAAACCCCGACGGCACATGGTCCAACTCAGAAGTAGGGATCCTGGCAGCTCAGCTCACCGGAGGTGGTGATGTAGACAACCGGTACAACAGCACCCAGTCAACCTTTACAGCCGAAGCACGTTTCTTCAGCGATGCGCTGAAAATCAATGCCGACTATACCATTCGCAAAGGAAACAGCAACTACGGATGGTTTTACTCCAAATACAACATCGGCTACGGACCGGAGGATGTCCGGGAAGAAGGAACAAACGAAGCTTACCGCAGCGCAACGTTCGACCTTTACCATGTTTTTAATCTTTATGGCACGTACGACAAAATATGGGCCGAAGATCATCATGTGACCGCCCTCCTTGGTTTCAACCAGGAACACAGCCGATCAGAGTGGTTCGAGGCGAGACGCGACAATGTGATCTCCGGATCACTCCCCACCATTGCCCTGGCTACCGGGGAGGACTATGTGGATGAAAGCATTACCGACTGGGCCATCCGGGGAGCCTTTTACCGGCTGAATTACATCCTTAAAGAAAGGTACATCGTTGAATTCAACGGCCGCTACGATGGCTCCTCAAGGTTCCCCGAAGAGAGCCGTTTCGGATTCTTTCCTTCGGCTTCTGCAGCCTGGCGGGTTGACCGCGAGAACTTCGCGGAGCCTCTGAAACCTGTTCTCAGTAGTCTGAAACTAAGAAGTTCCTATGGCTCCCTCGGAAACCAAAACGTGTCGGCCTACGGATATATTCCCACCATGAATCCATCGGAGGCTGATTACATCGTCGGCGGCGAATTGCCGCAAAGAGTGTCCCCCCCGCAACTGGTTTCGGACAACTACACCTGGGAAACCGTCGAAACGGTCAATTTCGGAGCAGACCTCGGTTTTTTCGAAGACCGCCTTTCTGCCACGTTCGATATCTATAAAAGAAATACTACAGGAATGCTCACCCAGGGGAAAGACCTTCCGGATGTCCTGGGGGCTGATGAACCCCGGGAGAATGCAGCTGATCTGCAGACCAACGGGTGGGAACTCACCATCAACTACAAAAACCACTTCAATCTGGCCGGAAAAAGGCTGAATTTCAATTCCCGCTTCATTCTTTCCGATACCAGGGCGTGGATCACTGATTTTGATAATCCGAACAAAAATCTGAATCAGTATTACATCGGAAGGGAATTCGGGGAGCTCTGGGGACTTGAAAGCGACGGGTTCTTCGAGACCGCTGAACAAACACAGGCGCTGGATGAAACACAGATCATCCCCTGGGGAGCACTGTCGATTGTACCCGGCTGGCCCAAATACGTCGACCAGGACGGAAACGGGATCATTGAAAAAGGATACACCGTAGATGATCCGAAAGATGCGGTCGTCATAGGAAATACTTCCCCCCGCTACCGGGTTGGACTCAACCTGAATTTTGACTGGAACGGGTTCGACGTCCGAACTTTTGTACAGGGCATTGGGAAAAAAGATTACTACCCGCGGCACTACCTTTACTGGGGCTTCTATCAGCAGCCTTATGAAGGAGGATACACCCACCTTTTTGACTTTTACCGGCCGGAAGATGACAGTGAAGTGGACATGGCAAAACATTCACAGGCCTATATCGATGCCGGCCTTGCAAACCAAAACCTCGATGCTGAGTATCCCATTTTCCAGGCATGGCTGGCCGACCGCAACCTGGGTGAAGGGCTGAATGAATCAAAAGGACTGGCAACACCGCAAACCCGGTACCTCCTGAGTGCAGCCTACATCCGGATAAAAAACATCACTATCGGGTATACCCTGCCAAAAGCACTCACCCGAAAAATGAATATCGACCGGGTCCGCTTTTTCGTAAGCGGCGAAAATATCGCCGAATGGTCCGAAGTAAGCGACTATTTCGACCCCGAGGCGGTAACAGATGACGGGTGGGGATATGCTTACCCCTTCCAGAGAAGGTACTCTTTTGGTGTAAACATTGATTTTTAATGTTGAAAAACTGAAAAAATTACGATCATGAAACGAATATTCTCAACTATTAGCGTTACACTCATCATCCTGCTTTCAGGATGTAATGACTCATTTATGGACCGTTTTCCGGAAACCTCCATAGGCACAGAAAACTTTTTCCAAAGCGAGGAGGACCTGAAAATGTTCCTCTATAACCTCTATTCATTTCCGGGCATCAATGAATATGGGGATGACGGGTATTATACCACCGATAATGCCTCCAATACCGGAAATACGGAGTTAAAAAACATCATGCTCAGCAGCGATCCCTCCTCGGCAACCATAACCGGGGGCTGGGACTGGGAAAGACTCAGGAACATCAACCTGTTCCTCGAAAATTTTGAAAAAGCAGCAGTTTCGGAAGACCTGCTGGCCCATTACGAAGGTGTCGCCCGATTCTTCCGGGCCCGCTTTTATTTCGACAAGATAAAACGCTTTTCCGATGTCCCCTGGTACGACCAGGTAATCGGGACTTCGGATGAAGATTTGCTTTTCAAAGGCCGCGATCCACGGGAAATGGTGGTGGAAAAAATATTTGAAGATTATGATTTTGCCGCTGAGAATGTTAAAGCGGTTCAGCCTGAAGGGGCGGTTGACAAGTGGGTAGTACTGGCCTATAAAGCCCGGCATGCATTGTATGAAGGAACTTTTAGAAAATACCACCCGGAACTCGGCCTCGCATCATCCGCTGCCACCTACCTCGAAATAGCCCGCGATGCCGCCAGTGAAATCATGGAAAACAGCGACTTCAGCATCTATTCAACAGGGAATCCCCAAAGCGATTACAGAACCCTCTTTAACAGCCAGGACCTTACATCTAATCCCGAAGTAATTTTTGCCAACATTTACGAAGACCAGGTGAAAAACAGCGGCTGGTGGGACTGGATGTTCGGCAACTACGAAGTGAGTCCCTCCAAAGACCTTTTGCAGGCCTACCTTATGAATGACGGCTCCTTTTATGCCGACCAACCGGGATACGAGACAAAAACATTTGTTGAGGAGTTTGAAAACAGGGACCCCCGTCTGAAACAAACCTTTGCATATCCGGGCTGGGAACTGATTAATACCGATACCTACTCGCAGGGTGGAGGCATCTACATTCAAAAACTTCAGAAAAACTTTACAGGCTATCACCAGATAAAAGGTTTTGTAAATAATACGGAGCAAACCTTTCAAAACAGCATCGATTTCCCGACACTCCGCTATGCCGAGATATTGTTGATCTATGCCGAAGCAAAAGCCGAACTGGGAGAACTGGAACAGACCGATCTGGATAAAACCGTCAATGTGTTGCGTGAACGGGCTGACATGCCTCCTATGAATATGAATCCGGATGTGGGTCCGCTACAGGAAGAGCGGTTCTCCAACGTGAATGCTGACCAACGGAACGAAATCCTGGAGATACGTCGGGAACGCCGCATTGAATTTGCCCTGGAAGGGTACCGCTACGATGATCTGATGCGCTGGGCAGCCGGAAAAAACCTCGAAAAGGAGCCCCGTGGCCTTTATTTCCCCGGACTAGGGAAATATGACCTCACCGGCGACGGCATCGAGGACATTGTCCTGCTTGATATCAGTGAATCCATTCCGGCAGCCGGTGACAAAGAGACCAACTCGCTCGGAGAAACACTGATCTATTACCGCGTAGGACCGCAGGACAGCGATGCTTCCTTCTATATCAGCGGCGACAACCAGGGCTATGTGGAATCCATCAAAGAAAGGGGTAACTTTATTGAACCCAAATATTATTACAGGCCTATTCCACAAACCCATACAACGGTAAACCCCAACCTTACCCAAATTTTTGGCTGGGATTAACATTCATCACTAAAAAAAATGAAAATGAAACATTTAAAAAACATATTATCCGTCTTTCTTCTTTTAACGGCCGGTTGTATCCCGGATTTCAAAGAAGTGGGAGAACTACCCGATGACCCGGGAATTAAGGAAATCCTGGTGGGAAATGAAAACGGAAAAATCGCCCAGGAAAATGCGATTTACCCCGAAGCACTGATCGATACCGTCTGGGTGAAAGATAAAACAGTTGATTTTTCCAACGTATACCTGCAGGGGAATTTAAAGGCCGGCTGCACCATTGCCCCCCTGAACGGAGCTCCCGCTTTCGGAACGTACGGGGATTTTTCCTCCCCGCACCAATACCGTGTCACGGCGCCTTCTGGCAATTCTGCCGACTGGACGGTCGTGCTCGATTATTACGTCCCCCCGATTGGCTGTCTTGCCGACCGCTGGACAGGGGATCTCAATTGTGCGGATCTGATTTACCCGGATTACAGTCCTGCAGCCTGCTCGGGAGAAAAAATCAATGATGACTGCCACCGGATTGATATTACCTTTAACTTCTGGGACGATTCGGGAGCTGAGGTGGTATTTGAACTGGAACTGGGTGAAATCAATACCGATACATTCAAAGGAGATGTAACCCTGCTGAATGATGTCTCCGCAACCTCTTGGGGGGCGGATATGACATTCCACTCAGGTCCAGCAGGAACATACAATGCCACCTCCAATGAATTGCTCCTGAGCTTTGAATTCAGCGGATATGACATTGGCGGCGGCACCTACGATTTTAAGATTGCTCAGGCTGACTGACGGCCCGTAAAAAAATAACAAGGCCCGGATTTTTCCGGGCCTTTCCTTTTGGATAAACCCCGGGCCCTGACACCAAAGTTTATTCCATCCGGGTACCATGCCTGAAAAAACAATTCATCTAAAAAAATATAAACCGGGAATACGGATTCAAAACCGGCAAAAATAATCCCGCCACTGCACCGGAATTTTCAGCAAAAAAATGTAACTTAATAAGGAAATTGATCCTCCGGGAAAAAAGGATTCTCGTTTAACCGGACCACGTTGTGCCCGGAAAGGCTCCTTAGTTTATCACAAAAAAGCAATCGACACCAACAAATGAAACGGACAAACATTCTTTTAATCGCCCTCCTCACCCTCTTTGCCTGTAACCAAAGCAACCAACCCGACCCGTGGGTCGCTTCTGCTCCCGCCGGAAAACGGGTTAC
>JAGYMR010000146.1 GCA_018400515.1 Tangfeifania sp. | reverse complement strand
GTCCTCTATAACATCGCGGGTAGTGCCGTGAATTTCCGAAACAATGGCTTTATCTTCGTTCAGCAAAGCATTGAGCAGGGTGGATTTGCCCACGTTGGTTTCGCCCACAATGGCTACAGGAATCCCGTTTTTGATCACATTTCCCAGTTGAAAGGAGTTTTTCAGTTTCCGGAGGAGGCGTTCCACCTGTTCCACCAGTTCTTTCAGTTCATGGCGGTTGGCAAACTCCACATCCTCTTCGGCAAAATCGAGCTCCAGCTCCACCATGGCTGTAAAGTGCAGCAGCCGGTCGCGCAGATCCCGGATCTCTTTTGAAAAACCACCCCGCATCTGGCTCATGGCCAGTTTGTGGGCGGCAGCACTGGAGGAGGCGATCACATCGGCTACGGCTTCTGCCTGGGAGAGATCCATCTTGCCGTTCAGGAAGGCCCGCTGCGTAAATTCCCCGGGCCGTGCCGGCCGGGCGCCGTTTTCGACCAGGATTTCGAGCAGCTTCTGCTGGACGTAAACAGACCCGTGGCAGGAGATCTCCACAATGTCTTCGCCGGTAAATGAATGGGGCGCACGAAATATCCCCGCCACCACTTCATCAATGACCTCTTCCTTCCAGATTACCTGTCCGAAATGGAGGGTATTGGCCGCCTGTTTCTCCAGTTTCTTCTCCTTTTTCGGACTCCGGAAGATCTTATCCGCAATGGCGAGGGCCTCCGGTCCGGAGAGCCTGATCACCGCAATGGCCCCCACACCCGGGGATGTTGAAACAGCACATATGGTGGACTGGTCGAGCATAATCCGTCATTTTTTTGCAAAGATAAACCATTTATTTTGATTAGTTTTATCCCCCGAAACAGGCAAATATTTTTGAGTGATGGATACGCTTATTCAGGAGACAGTCAGGTTGCTCCGCCAATCGGAATTTACCATTGCCTTTACAGGCGCAGGCATCTCGGTTGAAAGCGGTGTTCCGCCCTTCAGGGGTAAGCATGGTTTATGGAGTAAATATAATCCCGAGGTGCTCGATCTGGGGTTTTTCCGGGAAAATCCCGGCGAGAGCTGGCATTTTATCCGGGAAATTTTTTATGATTTTTTTGCCGAAGCAAAGCCCAACGCAGCCCATAAAGTGCTGGCGGTAATGGAGGAGAAAGGTCTTTTGCAGTCGGTCATCACGCAAAACATCGATAACCTGCACCAGCAGGCAGGAAGCCAGGTTGTGCATGAGTTTCACGGAAATTCCAAAAGACTGGTCTGCACCAAATGCGGAAAATTTACCCCGGCGGAAGCGGTAGACCTGCGCAACATCCCGCCGCGTTGCCCGGAGGACGGGGAGGTGCTGAAACCCGATTTTATCTTTTTCGGCGAGGGAATTCCTCCAAAGGCCTTTGAAAATTCGTTTGCCGATGCCGAACGCTCCGAAGTGTGCCTGATCGTTGGTTCCACCGGTGAAGTGACGCCCGCCTCCTTTGTTCCGCGCGCCGCAAAACAAAGCGGGGCCACCATTGTGGAGATCAATCCGGAGGTCACCATGTTTACCAACCAGATAACCGACATTCATCTGAAGGGCAAGGCAAGTGAGGTCCTTGCCGCCATTGAAGAGAGCCTCTTTTGAGGATTTCTCTGAATAATGGCTATATTTGCAATCCATAAAAAACAATTCATTAAATAAACTTTTTTCGAATGGTACTACTGGAAGGAAAAACAGCTGTTATAACCGGGGCTTCCCGCGGAATCGGAAAAGCCATTGCCCTGCGGTTTGCCCGGGAAGGAGCGAACGTTGCATTCACCGACCTGGTGGAAGACGAGAACATGAAGAATACCAGGAACGAACTGCAGGCCCTGGGTGTTAAAGCCAAAGGTTATGCTTCGGATGCCAGTAACTTTGAAGCCACAGAGAACGTGGTGAAGGAAATTGTCAAAGATTTCGGATCGATTGATGCCCTGGTAAACAATGCGGGCATCACCAAGGATACCCTTTTGATGCGCATGACCGAAGATCAGTGGGATGCAGTCATTAAGGTCAACCTGAAATCGGTGTTCAATTTCACCAAAGCCGCGCAGCGGATCATGTTGAAACAGCGGTCGGGGTCGATCATCAATATGAGTTCGGTGGTGGGGGTCAGCGGAAATGCCGGTCAGGCAAACTACGCAGCTTCCAAAGCCGGAATTATCGGGTTTACCAAGTCGGTGGCCCGCGAACTGGGATCCCGGGGCATTCGTTCCAACGCCATCGCCCCCGGTTTTATTATTACAGAAATGACCGCCAAAATACCTGAGGATGCCCGGAAGGCCTGGGAAGCCTCCATACCGCTGAAACGCGGAGGTACTCCTGAAGAGGTGGCAGGGGTCGCTGTTTTCCTTGCTTCGGATCTTTCGTCCTATGTTAGCGGACAGGTAATCCAGGTGTGTGGCGCAATGAATACCTGATGATGTTCCGGCGGCGCGAAAAGCTTCTTTTTGTGCATATCCCCAAAAATGCGGGGAACAGTGTGCGGCGTGTGTGCAAAAAGAAAAACATCCGGATCATCACCCACAATATCCGGCGGAGAAACAAACGGTTGCTGGCATACTACCGGGATAAAAATCAAAGGGTCCATGCGTTTTGCGTTTGCAGGAATCCTTACGACCGGGTGGTATCTGCTTACTTCTACCTTCTGAATCAAGCCAGGCACCGGAAAGACATGGCCGACCGGCAACGGTTCATTGACCCGTATGAGGGTTTTACCGATTTTGTACTGAACGGGCTCCGGGAAGCAGCAAAAGAACAGCTGCATTTTTTGCCGCAGGTATTCTGGATCCGGAATTCAGAGGGCACCCCCCAGATTGAATCGGTACTCCGAATGGAAAACCTTCAGAAGGACTTTGATGCATTTTGTCAAAAAATGAACCTGAAGCCGGTTCCCCTCGATATTACAAACACTTCCGCCCGTCAGCCATGGAGCGAATACCATACACCGGAAACAAAAAAAGTGGTTGAAGCGATCTACCGGGAGGATTTTGACTTTTTCGGGTACGGATTTTTCTGAAATTATGTGCAAAGAAAACAGTTACCCGGCCTGAAAAAAAATTGCGCCAATTGTAAATATTGTTTAACTTGTATGCAATAAAAAGGACAGGACAGTACTAAATGTTTAACAAATCCATTGCATACCGTTTAAGCGTTTATATTTCGATTGCGGTTATAAGCGTTTTTTTATTGTTCATCATTGTTTCGTTTTTTTTCAATCGGCAGGTATTGAAAGAAAATATTGAACATCAGGCAATAGGTGTAAGCGAGAAGGTCAATACTCAAATTACCCGGAACATCACAAAAACCCGGGACGTCACACAGAACATTTCAAAACAAATTATATATTATGGAAGAAACGGGGATGCAGAGAAACTGCTTTCCATGGTTATGGAAGATTACCCGTTCATTCATGCGATCTACATTACAATCGATTCGACTGTTGCCATGCCTAACCATCATTTTATTTTGAAAAGGGACAACGGTGTAATGGTTTTTAAGGAAAGCCAGCAGGAGTCGTACTTCAACGAAAATGAAAAACAGATTCACCATTTTGTACCTGACATGGGAGGGGAGGGGTGGACCCAACCTTACCAGTTGCTGGATAACGGGGAACTCAAGATCTCCTATTTCTGTCCCGTGAGGTCATTTCCCCGGGATGGGCCCGGGGAGGGACTTGTATTTTGCGAATTATCCCTTACCGAATTCAATGATATTATCAATCAGATTAAAATCGGTGACCGGGGGTATGCTTTTGTTGTTGATAAAACCGGAACCTACATTACGCATCCCTCTGAAGAAAATATTTTAAAGGATAATCTTTTTGAATTATCCGGCCGGGTGATCAACCGAAAGAAGATAGATATACAAACCATCTTTGACGAAAATTTAACCGGTTCGGCCATTGTGCATCCTGAGCGGCTCGGTTTCGAAAAAAGCTGGGCTTACTATACCCCTGTAAATCAGGGAAGATGGTATCTGATCTTCATCATGCCCTTCAGGGAATTGTTCCGTGAATTATTCAGCCATACCATTTACATGCTTCTTTTTGCTGTATTAGGAATTTTAGCTGTTATACTGATCATTACTTACATTTCGAACCGGTTGATCCTGCCACTCCGCAGAGTGACCCGGCAGCTCAACAAACTGAGCGGTCCCCGCGGGGTTGATTCGAAGAAAAATAAAAATGAGGTAAAACAGGTATCCGACAGCCTGAATTACCTGAACAGATGGTTCGAAGATTACAAAGCAGCCCGGGACGAAGAGCTTTTGAAAATGGACCGGCGGAGGGAGGACCTGCAGCAAGCCTCCGAAATTCAGCAAAGCTTTATCAAAACCAACTTTCCTGCATTTCCCGACAGAACGGACATTGACCTGCACGCCATTTATCAACCGGCTGTCATCGTCAGCGGGGACCTTTTCGACTTCTTCTTTATGGACGATGAAAATCTGCTGATCAGCATTGGCGATGTCTCGGGAAAAGGCGTGCCGGCGGCTATTTTTATGAGCATTGCCCAAACCCAGATCAAAAACAATGCCTCGGACAAAAAAGCCAAAAGCATCGTTCAAAAAGTAAACAACGATCTGTTTACCAGTAATCAGCACCAATTCTTCCTGACCCTTTTCCTCGGCATTCTGAATGTAAAAAAGGGCGAGATCAATTACTGCAATGCCGCACATACTACGCCGTATCTTTTAAAACCCGACGGGCGGGTAATACCGTTGAAACAGTCCCACGGTTTGCCCCTGGGGCTTTATGCCGACACAAAATTTAAAGATTCCCTTGTGAAACTGGAAATGGGGGATAAGCTTATTTTATATACCGATGGACTCACCGATCAACAGGATCCGGACCAGAATCATTTTGGAGCAAAACGGTTAAAAGAGGAACTCTCCCGGGCAGCAACCTTAAGTCCGGCCGGGGTTACCCGGAAAATAGAGGAGAGCCTCGGAGTTTTTCGCGGTAAGGGGGAGCAAACCGATGATATCTGTTTGTTTGTGATTGAATACAAATCCACCCCGGCGGGAGCACCCGGACCGTAAAGAAAATACGAAAAGAAAGCAAATCCCCCGCTATTTCGAAGGGGATTCGCTATTTCTTTTCTCCGTTTTATTGCCATTTTTATTTTTTGACAAGATCCGGATCTTTAATTTCTCTTTCTTTTTGTCAAATCCAACCGAAATGGTATCTCCTTCGGTAACGGAGGCCTTGATAATGATCTCTGCCATTTCATCCTCCAGGTATTTCTGGATGGCTCTTTTCAGGGGGCGGGCACCAAACTGTGGGTCAAATCCTTTTTCGGCCAGAAAATCCTTAGCGGCGGGTGATATTTTTAACTTGTAGTTGAGTCCTTCTACCCGGCTGTAAAGATCTTTCAGTTCGATATCAATGATTTCGTGGATATGTTTTTTATCCAGTTGATTAAATGTGACAACATCATCGATCCTGTTCAGGAATTCAGGAGCAAAGGCTTTCTTGAGGGCTTTCTGGACGATGTATTTCGCATGGTCGTTGTCAGATAAAGCTCCCTGGTTAAGGTTAAACCCAACCCCCCGTCCGAAATCCTTCAGCTGCCGGGTGCCGATGTTGGATGTCATGATGATGATGGTATTCCGGAAATCCACGCTCCGGCCGAGGCTGTCGGTCAGACGTCCTTCATCCAGCAGTTGGAGCAAAATATGGAACACATCGGGATGTGCTTTTTCCATTTCATCGAGCAGAACCACCGCATAAGGTTTCCGTCGCACTTTTTCGGTCAGCTGACCCCCTTCTTCATATCCCACATATCCGGGAGGAGCTCCTACCAGGCGGGAGACAGAAAATTTTTCCATGTATTCACTCATATCGATGCGGATGAGTGAATCCACACTGTCGAACAGATAGGTGGCCAGCACTTTAGCAAGTTGTGTTTTACCCACACCCGTTGGCCCCAGAAAAATAAAGGAGCCGATGGGCCGGTTGGGGTCCTTCAGCCCGGCACGGTTTCGCTGAATGGCCTTCACAATTTTATTAATGGCATCTTCCTGGCCGACCACTCTTGATTTCAGGTCTTTTGCCATGTTCATGAGCCGTTTGCCTTCGGCCTGCGCGATGCGCTGTACAGGTACCCCCGACATCATAGCAACCACTTCAGCCACTTTTTCTTCATCCACCGTTTCCCGGTGATTGACCAGCTCTTTTTCCCAGTTCTCCTTTTCTTTGTCGAGCTGCTGGAGCAGGTTCTTTTCATTATCTCTGTAATTGGCCGCCCGTTCAAAATCCTGGCTTTTTACAGCAGTAATTTTTTCCTCCTTGGTTTTTTCTATTTTTTCTTCCAGTTTAATAATGCGGTCGGGCACATTGATATTTGAAATGTGCACCCGCGAACCGACTTCATCCAGTGCATCGATCGCTTTATCCGGCAGGTACCTGTCGGAGATGTACCGTGCTGTCAGTTTTACACATGCCTGGAGTGCTTCGGGTGTATAGATTACATT
Source organism: Tangfeifania sp. (assembly GCA_018400515.1). The sequence goes on along the minus strand of JAGYMR010000146.1, from coordinate 519 downwards.
GTGGTGGTCCTCGTAACGGCTTTTGATGTTGTTTAGAATCTCAATGGTCTCATCAACGGTTGTCGGTTCGATCATTATTTTCTGAAACCGCCGCTCAAGGGCCCCGTCTTTTTCTATGTGCTGCCGGTATTCATCTAGGGTGGTGGCACCGATGCACTGAATGTCCCCGCGTGCCAGGGCGGGTTTAAGCATGTTGGCTGCATCCAGCGAGCCGGTGGCTCCGCCGGCACCCACAATGGTATGTATCTCGTCAATGAACAGGATTACGTTGTTCACTTTGGTGAGTTCATTTAAGATGGCTTTCATCCGCTCTTCAAACTGGCCGCGGTATTTGGTGCCGGCTACAATGGAGGCAATGTCCAGGCTTACCACCCGCTTATCAAAAAGGATCCGGGAAACCTTTTTTCCAACAATGCGCATGGCAAGGCCCTCTGCAATGGCGGATTTCCCGACGCCCGGTTCACCGATCAGGATCGGGTTGTTCTTTTTTCTCCGGCTGAGGATCTGGGCAAGCCGTTC
>JAGYMR010000145.1 GCA_018400515.1 Tangfeifania sp. | reverse complement strand
TCCTGAAATAAGTTTCGAAATTACAATAAATCTCCGGAACTCGGATCTTCAGAAAATAATAAATTGAATTTTATGGGGAGGTCTTTTGGTCTGCCGGCGGTCCGTGAAAAATGTTTTATCAGGATCATAAGAGCGGCCGTTTTTGTTGGCTGAAAAACCGGGTTTTGTTCCCGGAGATGAAAAGGGTGCTCTTTAGAAACCGGCCTGTTGTTATTTTTTATTGAGGGGTGTTGTTTTAACAGGTGTTTTTTTGTAAAATGATTAAAATTTGTGTTTTTGGTTTAAAAAAATGGGGTTTTGTTAAAAAATCATGAATAAAAATGGATTTTTACCCCTTATTTGGCATAGGGGCGATCAAAAAAACTACTTTTGAAATGAAAATCTTAAAAAAATCATTATGGCACAATTCAGATTAAAGGCATTGGAAGAAGTTCTGAACCGGGAGCCCCTGGAATTTGAACGGGAAAAGAACCTGGTATCGGATTATTACGGAAAGCTGGTTTTCGACCGGACAAAGATGAAGAAGTACCTGTCGAAAGAAGCCTTCAGCGCTGTTATGGAGGCAGTTGAAAAAGGCACTACCATTGACCGTGCGATGGCGGATCAGGTGGCACAGGGCATGAAAGCCTGGGCACTGGATAACGGCGCCACGCATTATACGCACTGGTTTCAGCCGCTGACGGATGCTACTGCCGAGAAGCATGATGCATTTGTGGTTCACGGCGATCCGGGACAGGTGATTGAAGCTTTTTCGGGAAAGTTGCTGGCGCAGCAGGAGCCGGATGCTTCGTCATTCCCCAGCGGGGGAATCCGGGAAACCTTTGAAGCCCGTGGTTATACGGCATGGGATCCCTCTTCGCCCGCATTCATTAGCGAAACGACCCTGACCATCCCCACCATTTTCATCTCTTATACCGGGGATGCCCTCGATTACAAAACTCCCCTTTTGCGTGCCCTGCACCAGGTTGACACCGCTGCCACCGAGGTTTGCCAGTATTTCGACCGGAATGTAAAATCGGTGAAAGCAAATCTGGGCTGGGAGCAGGAATATTTTCTTATCGACGAAGCGCTTTTTATGGCACGTCCCGACCTGGTCCTGACCGGCCGTTCGCTTACCGGCCATGCATCTTCGAAAGACCAGCAGCTGGATGACCACTATTTTTCCTCGATTCCAACCCGGGTCAACCGTTTTATGCAGGATGTTGAAAATGAAGCCTACAAACTGGGTATACCGGTAAAAACCCGCCATAATGAGGTGGCTCCGAACCAGTTCGAAGTAGCCCCCATTTTTGAGGAGGCCAATCTGGCCAACGACCATAACCAGCTTTTGATGGACATCATGCAGAAGATCGCCCGGAGGCATAAATTCCGGATCCTTTACCATGAGAAACCGTTTGCCGGCATTAACGGATCGGGAAAACACAACAACTGGTCCCTCTCAACCGATACTGGTGTCAACCTCTATTCCCCCGGGAAAAATCCCAAATCCAACCTTCAGTTCCTGACATTTGTGATCAATACGCTGAAGGCGGTATATGACAACCAGGACTTATTGCGGGCCAGTATATTAACGGCATCGAACCAGCACCGGCTGGGGGCGAACGAAGCTCCCCCTTCCATTCTTTCGGTATTTCTGGGATCCGAAGTTTCCAAAATGCTGGACCTGATGGAGAAAGCGGTTGTGGACCGGAAAATGACCCCGGATGAAAAAACCGCCCTGAAGTTAAACATCGGTCGGATCCCCGAGATTATCCTGGACAATACGGACCGGAACCGGACCTCTCCGTTTGCCTTCACCGGCAACCGGTTTGAATTCCGTGCCGTGGGTTCCTCTGCCAACAATGCCTCTGCACTGATTGTGCTCAACTCAGTAGTGGCCAGTCAGCTGAGGAAATTTAAAGCGGAAGTGGATATGGTCATTGAAAAAGGGATGAAGAAAGACGAGGCCATTTTCCAGGTCCTGAAAAAGCTGATCGTTGATTCGAAGCCGATCCTTTTTAACGGCGATGGTTACAGTGAGGATTGGGTGAAAGAGGCCGCCAAAAGGGGGTTGACCAACGTGGGAAGTGTTCCTGAAGCACTGTCCGCTTACCTTCTTCCCAAAAATATAAAATTGTTTGAGGAACTCGGCGTTTTCAATGAAACGGAACTGAAAGGCCGTGTGGAGGTGGAATATGAAAAATTTATCATGAAAATTCAGATTGAGGCACGGGTTCTCGGCGACATTGCCATCAATCATATTGTTCCTACAGCTGTCCAGTATCAGACCACGCTGCTTGAAAATGTGATCCGGCTGAAAGAGTTGTTCGGGGCCGAGGAGTTTGAAGCATTGGCCGGAGCCCGGAAAGAGCTGATCAAAGAGGTCGGAGGGCATATCTCTGCCATCAAGGCGAAGCGGAAGGAACTGATTGAGGCACGGAAAAAAGCGAACGGGATCGAAGGTACCATTGAAAAAGCGAAAGCCTACGATCAATCTGTGCGGCCGTTCCTCGATGAAATCCGGTACCACATTGACAAGCTGGAACTGATCGTCGATAATGAACTCTGGCCGCTGCCCAAGTACCGCGAATTGCTTTTTGTCAGGTGATTTTTTAATTTAATTTCAATGAAAAGGGGCTTCTTCCGGAGCCTCTTTTTTTTTGGCCTCTTTTTTTGTTTTTATACTTAAAACAGCAAACATCCGTTATTTTTGTACCTGAAAAAAAGGTTTTACATTTACTTTTCCGAAAGGAACGATGGGTATGGAAAAATTCTTTAAATATATGGTTTTCCCGTTAATCGTCATTGGACTGGCATCGTGCAGTGCCGGGAAACTAGGAAGGGATGCACTGCTTTCGCACGAGATCGGGGAGTATTACCAGGCGATTGAGAAATACCGGAAGGCCAGCCGGAAGGAGAAGGACCGGATCAAAAGGCGGGAATACGCTTTTTCCATTGCGGAGTGTTACCGGCATATCGGGGATTATGAGATGGCTGCTCTTTACTATAAAAATGCGATTCGCCGGGGATACGCCGATCCCATGGCGCTATTTTACCATGCCGAAATGTTGCGGGCCGCCCAGGAGTATGAAGAATCCATTGAGAATTACCGGATGTTTCTGGATACCGTGCCCGGGGACGAACGCGCTTTGGCCGGACTGGAGGCGATCCAAAAGACCCAGGAGTGGGTGGCAAATCCGACCCGCCACATCATTAACCCCATCAAAGAGATCAACTCGAGGCAGAGTGATTATTCGCCGGTATTTGTTGCCGGTCGCGATAATGAGGTAATCTTCACCTCCTCCCGGAAAGCCGCCACCGGAAAAAAAGAGAGCATGATTACCGGGCAGGACTATGCGGATCTGTTCCGGGCCCATTTTAGCATTCAGCGCCAGAAATGGGAAAAGCCCCAGCTTCTGGAGGAGAACTTTATTGTAAATACGGGCGACGAAGAGGGGGCTGCCACGCTTTCTTCCACAGGCGAACAGATGATCTTTACCCGCTGCCGGTACGATAAAAGCCAGTCACTGGGTGCCGAGTTATACGCCACTTCGCAGTCGCGCGGATCCTGGGCCGAGCCCGTTAAAGTGCAGGTGGTGAGCGACAGCATCATTGCTGCCCATCCCGCCCTGAGTCCCGATGGTTCCGAACTCTATTTTGTCTCTGACAGGCCCGGGGGCCAGGGAGGAAAAGATATCTGGAAGGCAGAAAAAAGCGGAGGATCTTTCACCAATCCCCAAAACCTCGGAGAGGCTGTGAATACCCCCGGCGACGAAATGTTTCCTTTCGTCCGTTCCTCCGGGGAACTTTATTTCTCCTCCAACTACCATATCGGTATGGGCGGACTCGATATTTTCGTGGCCCGGGAGGATGATGATGGCAACTGGACCGTGGAAAATATGGGGTACCCGGTGAATTCTCCTTCGGACGATTTCGGCATTGCCTTTGTCCAGGGAGAAAATAAGGGCATGTTTTCTTCCAACCGCAAAGGTTCCCGGGGCGACGACTTGTATGCCTTTGAGGTCCCGCCAAAAATTTTCAGGGTAGAGGGGGAAATACTGGATAATGAAACGGGAGAGAAGATTGACGGGGCCAACGTGCGGATCATCGGCACCGACGGCACGAACCTCCGGATGCGTGCCCGTGACGGGGAATTCCAAATGAAGTTGCAGCCCGAAACTGAATACATCTTTGCAGCCTTTAAAGCGGGCTACCTACGCGACAAAGCCAGAGCCAGTACCATCGGGCTCGAAGAGAGCAAGGATTTCCGGTTTGAGCTGTCGCTCACCTCCACCGACGATCCCATAAAAATTGAAAACATTAATTACGAATTCGGAAGCTGGGAATTGCTGCCTGAGTCGGAAGCCGCCCTGGATACCCTGGTGGCCGTCTTGATGATGAACCCCACCATTACAATTGAGATCATGTCTCATACCGACCATGTGGGCAGCGATTCATTTAACTTTGAACTTTCCCAGAAACGGGCCCAGAGCGTGGTGGACTACCTCATCGAAAAGGGGATCAACCCCCAGCGCCTGGTGGCCAAAGGATACGGGGAAACCTGGCCCAAAACAGTCACCCGCGACCTGGCTAAAAAGCACGACTTCCTGAAAAGAGATGATGAACTTACCGAGGAGTTCATTCTTGAATTAACGGAGGAGCAGCAGGAAACCGCCCGCGCCATCAACCGCCGCACCGAATTCCAGGTGCTTTCCACTGACTTCATTGAGAAGTTTGAGGAGGAACCCGGGGAGCAGGAATAGAAAAAGTCCCGGGGAGAATCAGAAAAGGATCTTCTCATTTTATTGGTATGTTGCACCGGCAGATGAAAGAACAGTATGGATGAATTAAGAAAAAAACTGATCAGGGAGTTGCAGGAACGATTGCAATCGGGGGATCGTTCGATGGATGACCTGATAGAAGGGCTGACCCTTCCCCTGGCCGGTAACCAGCCTTCGCCGGAGGCCGGTTCAGTTCCTGCGGAAAATGACTGGCTTTTCGATGATTACGAAGAGGTGGTGATGGATGAGGCGACGGAAGCACAAATTGCAGGACTGAAGGAGATCACCGATGGCATCGGCGAAAAGCTGCTCCCCCCGGCCTCGTTTCATCCCATGAAAAAGTACAAAATCGATTATGCCCGTCAGTTAAACCAGCAACAGCTGACGGCTGTGCTTGCCGTGAACATTCCCTTGCTTGTGATCGCCGGAGCCGGAAGCGGAAAGACAAGGGTTATTACCTATAAAGTGGCCTGGCTGATCGAAAACGGCATCAATCCGGCGCAGATCCTGCTCCTTACCTTCACGCGGAAAGCTGCCAGTGAAATGCTTACACGAGTCGAAAAACTGCTGGGCGACCGCTCCATCAGCAATGTACTGGGAGGTACCTTCCATGGTTTTGCCAATATGGCCCTGCGGCAATATGCCAACCTTATCGGGATGCCCTCCAATTTTTCCATCATTGACCCCCAGGATGCCGCCGATATTATCGATCTGCTGAAGACCGAGCTGAAAATCTCTTCCAAAGGCAAGCGCAGGCCCTTCCCGAAAAAATCAACCGTTTTCGAGATCATTTCCAAAGCCCGGAACCTTGAAACCAGCATCCAAAATACCATCAAAAAATATTTTGAATCCCTTACCGAATTTATTCCTGAGATTGAAACGTTGCACCAGGCCCTGGCAGCCTATAAAAAAGCGGCGAATCTGATGGATTACGATGATCTGATCATTGTAGTAAGGGACAAATTGCGGGAAAACGGGCATTTCAGGAAAAAGCTGCAGGAGCGGATACACTATGTGCTGGTGGACGAGTACCAGGATACCAATAACGTGCAACGCGAGATTGTGGAACTGCTGTGCCGCAACGGAAAAAATGTAACGGTGGTGGGGGATGACTCTCAAAGCATTTACTCTTTCCGGGGGGCCAATTTTGAGAACATCCTCCGTTTTCCCCAATCCTTCCCTCAGTGCGGTGTGATCAAGATTGAAGAGAATTACCGCAGCGGGCAGGAGATCCTTCAGTTTACCAATGGGATCATCGAAAATGCAAAAATCGGCTTCCGTAAAAAATTGTTCTCAACCACTGTCAAGGGGAAAAAGCCGGAGATCCGGCGGTTTGCAGATGGAGTGCAGGAAGCGGAATTCATCGTCGACAAGATGGTGGAATTCCGGGGAAGGGATCTCGATTACAGCAATTTTGCCGTGCTTACCCGTGCCAGCTGGCAGAGTACTTACGTTCAAACGGAATTGATGAAACGGCAAATTCCCTTTATCGTTGTTGGCGGGATTAAATTCAGCGAACGGCGCCATGTGAAAGATGTCATTGCCCTGATGAAGATTTTGCTGAATCCGGTCGATGCCGTGGCCTGGCACAGGGTACTGCAGCTGATCGAAGGCATTGGAAAAGTCCGGGCCAGTGAGATCATTGCCCTCATCCATAAAAAGTCGGGCCAGGTGGAATTCTCCGAATTCCGCAACCGGAAGTTTTATGAGGGATTACAAGCCATTGAGCAGCTGTTTGCCGGTCTGAACAGTATTCCGCAGGAGCCTGCCGGTATCCTGGACAAGATTTTTCCGGTTTATCTTCCGTTGTTGAAAAAAGCGGAGGAAAATTTTGAAGAGCGGCGGAGGGATCTGGAGATCTTCAGAACCATTGCCAAAAAATACGATGATCTGGAGAAATTCCTGACGGAATTTACGTTGGAACCTCCCTCCAACCGGTACCAGGATGAAAGCACCCCCCTCATCAGTTCCGAAGAGCAGCCGGTGACCGTGTCCACCATTCATTCGGCCAAAGGCCTCGAGTGGCACACCGTTTTTATTCCCTTTGCCCTCGACGGACTGCTTCCTTCGGTGCGCTCCATGCAGCATATTCAGGAGCTTGAAGAGGAGCGGCGGTTGTTTTATGTGGCCTGCACCCGTTCGAAAGAGTACCTTTTCATCACCATGCCGGCTTATCACTCCTCATGGGATGCCCATTTTACCCGGCCTTCCCGGTTTCTGGCCGAAATTGACCCCGGCCGGTATGAAATCCCTTAAGATTTGGTGGTGC
>JAGYMR010000144.1 GCA_018400515.1 Tangfeifania sp. | reverse complement strand
TTGTCTTTCATAAAAGGAAGAATCCACTGACCGGACGGGCAGGAAGCATCTTATTTTCCCGAAAGACAACGAACGGGCTGAAAAAAGATGCGTGCTTTTGTTCAAACAAAAACCGGGTTTGCCGGTGACAACGTCCGTTTTTGACAAAAAAACATGAAAAAAACAGACAAAAATACCGTTATTGTTTCCGAAACGGGATCGTCCAATAACTATGCCAAGCAGCTTATTTCTTCGGGGAAGGCACATCATGGAACGGTTGTTCTGACACATTTTCAGTCTGCCGGGAAAGGGTATGCCGGGAACCACTGGGAAAGTGAGGCGAATAAAAACCTTTTAGCCAGCCTTGTTTTGTTTCCGGAATTTTTACCGGCTGAAAAGCAGTTTTTTCTGTCAAAAATCACCAGTCTGGCCTTGGTTGATTTTTTGGATGAAACGATTGATCGTGTTTCTATTAAATGGCCAAACGATATTTATGCCGGGGATAAAAAAATTGGGGGCATTTTGATCGAGAATTCCGTGGAGGGGCATTATATTCAGTCTTCGGTCATTGGCGTCGGATTGAATATCAACCAGGAGCATTTCAGTACGGCGATTCCCCGTCCTGTTTCCCTGAAGCAGCTTACAGGGAGGGAATTTTCCATTGAATCTGTAGCCGAAAAATTTCAGACCCATTTTTGGGAATGGTACTGCCATTTGTCAAACGGGCAGACGGATGCCATTGACTTTCACTACTTCAACCGGCTATACCGCCTGAATCAATGGGCCCGTTTTAAGAAAGGGGAATTCATCTTTGAGGCCCGGATCCGCGGCATTGGTGAGTTCGGCCAGTTCATCCTTGAAACCCGGTGCGGCGAAGTGGAGGAATATTTATTTAAAGAGATTGAATTTGTTATTTGATTTACTTCCCGGAGTTCTCCTTTTATTTGTATGGAAGCTTCGAAAGGGTTTCTGCCAGCTGGTTGATCCCTTCCTCCAGTTTGTTACCCACCATCATTTTGATCATGGTACTCAGATTGGCATGGAGGGTCAGCCGCATTTTTGTCTCGGTGGTGCTGACCGGTAACAGCTGGATCCAGAATGTAAAACTCAAGGGCAATCCTCCGGAGCTTTCAGCTTTGATGGTCTTAAACGGTTCCCGCTCCACAATCTGAATCTGAGCCACCCCCAGGCCTGTAATGTTAAATTTACAGGAATCACGGTCGGATTCAAAATGGGTAATTTGAACCTGGGGTACCTGCCTGGAAATTTTTTCCACAAGCCCGGAATTCAGATATTCCGAAAGGTTCTCAAAGTTAGAGAGGTATTCAAAAACAATTTGCTGGTTGTGCCCGATCTGTTTTACTTCGCTGACATATTTACTTGTACTCATCGCTGCAAATTTTTCCCCCAGTTTGCCGGATCTTCGCGCCATTTCATTAAAGTCTCGACCTGGTCTTTTGAAATTTCCCCCATTTCTAACGCTTTGTCGATGAGCACCTGGTACCTGCTGAGGGGGGTGAGTTCCACATGGGCTTTTTTAAAGCTTTCCCTGGCCTGCGCAAAGTTATAGGTAAAAATGGCAAGCATTCCGGTCACCGTTGCACCAAAATTATTGATGGCTTCAACCGCTTTCAGACTGCTGGTGCCGGTCGATACCAAATCTTCGATGACGACCACTTTCTGCCCGGGTTTCATCTCTCCCTCGATGAGGTTCTCAAGCCCGTGGCCTTTGGGTTTCGAGCGGACGTAGATGAAGGGGAGGTCCAGTTCGTCGGCTACCAGTACCCCATGGGCAATGGCACCCGTGGCCACTCCGGCAATTACTTCGGTCCGGGGATACTTTTCCCGGATAATTTCTGCAAATTTGTCCCGGATAAACGACCTTGTGGCCGGATAAGATAATATTTTCCGGTTGTCGCAGTAAATGGGCGATTTCCAGCCGGATGCCCAGGTAAAGGGGCTTGAGGGCTGAATTTTTATGGTATTTAACTCTAAAAGTTTTTTGGCAACTTCTGTCTGCATTGATTCCATATTCTCAAAAATGTCGGTTAAAAATATGAAGCAAATGTATAAAGTTTTTCTGAATGACCGTTTGATCCGGATGGAAGCTCCGGATGAAATAACAAATAATCAAACAACGGTTTCTTTGGAAGCTCCGGCCACTAAAAAAGAGATGAAAGGGTGGTTTAATCGTTTTAAAGAGAGCAATTTGCCCGAGGTGGTATTGTTGCATTCCGATCCTTCCCGTTGTTTTGAGGTATTTCAGTCGATATTTTTGAACATCCGGGCGGCCGGAGGGGTTGTCTGCAGGGGGGATCGTTTGCTTTTTATTTTTCGCCGCGGGAAATGGGATTTGCCCAAGGGAAAGATCGATCCGGGTGAAACGCCCCGGGAGGCTGCACTGCGTGAAGTGGCTGAAGAGTGTGGAATTACGGGGCATACGATTGTCCGGCCGTTGCCCTCCACTTTTCATGTTTATCCCGCTCCACGGGATGAAGAACGGAATGAGTGGATCTTTAAAGAGACCTGCTGGTTTGAAATGAAGTATCCCGGGCGTTCGGAGGGGAAGCCACAAATAGCGGAGGATATCACGGAGGTGAAATGGATCCCCCAAACCGGACTGGATCCTGTTTTTTCCAATACGTTTGAAAATCTGAAGCAGATCATTGCGCTTTACCGCGCCTGATTCCGCTGACGCCGGAATAATTCCTTTTTCAGGTAGGCGCCGAACTGTTGTTCAAACCCGTCCAGGGGAGCCCGGGTATGCTGAAAAACAAATTCATGACGTTCATTTAGCAAAAAGCAGACCGGGAAGGACTGAACCCGGTATTTTTCAATGAAGCGGTTATCTTCGTCAATCAGATGAATTCCCGGAATCTCCTGCCGGTTGAGAAACATTTTCATTTCAATCAGATCGGTTTTCCGCAGGATGATAATGATCTCAAGGGATTCATGAAATTTTTCCTCAATGGTCTTCAGATATTTCAGATGTTCCCTGCAGACGACCATTTCGGTATCGGCAAAAAGCAGGTACTTGAATTTTCCGGGTGTTTGACCGGAGCATTTTTCCCTGCCGTCGGTATTTTTCAGGCAAATGACCGGCGCCGGGTTTCCGGGTTGCAGGAATCTCAGTTTGTTTATTACATTTTCCGCCGTTTCGGCGATGCGTGCATTGCGGCTGTTTTTCAGGATGCCGGAGGCCAGGATGTTTAAAAGGGGATCTTCCGGAAAATCTCCCGAATAAAAACCATCGTGAAGCATTTTTATCAGCACCAGTTCCAGCAGCGGGGATTCCAGCTGGTAGTTCTCTTTCAGCCAGGAAATTAAAAATGCCGTATTGGCTGCCGAAACGGCCTCGCGGAGTCCTTTGTTTTTTCCCGACTTCACTTCAAAACTTAGTTTATTGGAAAAAGTATTCTCAAAGAGTTGCAGAAATGCGGGATGCGTCCAGTACATCTGTTCAATCCCCTCCATTCCGCTCGCTACCCGGGAGGGGGAAAGCCTGAAAGCATCTGCGTGCAGCAATTTTTGTTTCAGCTTTTTATGTGTCAGAAAAGCAGGCTGGGTAACCTCACTGAATTGTTGGTCGAGGACGGTCAGCACCGAATCATAGATCGCTTTTGATTGTCTGAAATAGAGTCGTTTAAAGTATTTTTGGGTGAGGTGGTTCATTTGTGCATCGTATGCAGCTATGCGATCATTTAACTGGTTCCCGTCGGTGGTTTCAAACCAAAATTTAACCGGTTGAAAATAGGGATTTTTTTTCTCTGCAAACGATTTTTCGCGAAGGGGCGGAAGGCGAAGGGTTATTTTTTCGCCGGGGGAAAGAAATAACATACCACGGTAAACGCCGAAGTCACAAAAAACAAAGGTGATATTTGATATTTCCGGAACCTCTGTCCGGAAATTTCCCCCTTCATCCGGTTCAATGGAGAAAACAGGTGTCTTTTGAAGGGTGACCGGGTCCGAATACCGGAAAAATTCCAGTTTTTTCCCGGCATATTCCGTGTTTTTTCCTTCAATGATGGTTGCCACGGCCGGAAGGGTGAACAGCAAAATCAAAATGGAAAAAAAGAGGTGTCGGATCATTCTGTATTTTATTTTGGGCTTTCTGAGAGAAATTCCTCCGGATCGAGGCCTTCCGGAAGAAACATACTTGCATCGCCACCGTGTAAAACGATATCGCGAATGATGGTGGCATTGATCGGGGTATGCTCCGGCAGGGTCAGCAGGAATACGGTTTCAATTTCGGGGTGCATTTTTTTATTGACCTGAGCAATGGCCCGTTCATATTCGAAATCAGAGGAAGTCCGCAGACCACGCAAAATATATCCCGCATTCACCTCTTTGCAAAAATCAACCGTCAGTCCGTCGTGCACCCGGACTTCAATTTTTGGTTCATTTTTAAAAACCTGATTGATCCATTTCTGCCTTTTCTCAATGGAAAAGAATGATTTTTTGTTTACATTGGAGCCGATCATAATGACAATTTTATCAAACATCGGAAGCGCCCGCCTGACAATGGATTCGTGACCAATGGTGAAGGGATCGAAGGACCCGGGGAAGATGGCTGTTTTATTATCTTTTGTGGTCATAAAGGTATATTTTGTCCCGGGGAAGGCCGGGTGTTATTTATTGTTTTTTCAAACGGGAGGTCAAATTAATTTATTGCCTTTGCCCTGTTGGCTCCTACAAAAAGAATATTTCCCAGGTTTTCGTATCCTTCGAAAAATTCCCGGGTATTATCCAGCATCTCTGAAGTAAAACCGGTGAGTGTCAGGTCGGCATCAGCCGAATATCTGGCAATTACTTTTTTTCTGTTTCCCTCTTCATAGGAGACCATGGCTACATTGGACGGACTGATGGGTAACCGTCCGGTTTTTATTAATTCCAGCAACTGTTTTCGTTTTTCCTCCATGGACGCTTTCGGGTAGAGGGCAAAGATTTTAATTTTTCCTTTTTTCCAGTCGGGATGGCCCAGAATAATGTATCCCAGGAGGATCATCAGGTTGGCATTCCGGTAATCTTCCGGACGGATCCAGATATGGATCTCTTTTTTATATCCGAAATGTTTATAGGAGGAGTTAAGGATACAGATATCAAACCCTGAGGATTCTACCAATTTGTAATTGGCGGTGATCTCTTTGAGGTTTTCGGGGTTGGTTCTGGAGAATTCAAATAAAATGAGGTTGTTTCCTTTTCCCGATATGCCTGATAATTGGACCACCTGGGCAATGGCAGAGGTATACGACGGTGAAATGAGCGTGTCGAGGTAAACCCTGTTCCGGGCATTGTGTGAAAGATGAATCAGCCGCTCAAGCGCCTCTTTCGATTCCCGGGTAGTTTCGGCATTGAGGAACCCTTTGATGAAATGGATGTAAGTGCCAAAACCGTATTTGTAGGATATCCAGCGCATAACGTCGAACGCCGAACGCCGTTTGAAGGTGTCGTGGGAAATGCAGACACCAAACGGCCGCCATCCTTTTTGCTTTTCAGGACTTTCGGCACGCTGCAGGAAAATCTGCAGCTGGCGGCTTAGTTGAAAGATAACGCCCCGGAACAGTTTGTTTAATCCCTGGTTCTCCTTCTTGTTTTGCATGATGATGTAATAGATCATGACCATGAGAAGAATGGACAGGGTGGCGTAGGGGGCATTCATCTGAAACATGAGCCAAAAAGAGAAGAGGGCTCCGACAAGCGATATTTTCCAGTTTGACCGGAAGGTGGGCCGGTAAGCCGGGTCGGCCGCGAAATGTTCAAGAAACGAGATAAGGCAAATGGCTCCGTAGGTCACCATGAAAAACATGGAGATGATCTGGGCCACGAAATTCACATCGCCGACAATAACAAAGAAAAAGGCAATAATGATGGTGACTGCGGAAGCATTGAAGGGTTCATTATCCTGTGCTTTTCCCCGGGCAAACCAACGGTTAATCGTTTTCTGGGGAAAGATATTATCGAATCCGATGGCCTGAAGGGTGCGGGGCGCCACAATGATGGATCCCAAAGCAGAACTGAGGGAGGCGGCAGCCAGTCCCACCGGAACGATGGGCCCCCAAAGGGCAATTTTCCGCATGATGAGCTGATCGTCCACCAACGCTTCGGGCGTTGCCGAAAGGGTAAATTTCCACGCCACAGCCAGGTAGACAGCCATCCCCACAAAGGTGGCCCATAATGTCCCGCGGGGAATGGATCTTTTCGGGTTTTTTAAATCCCCCGAAAGTCCGAGACCGGCAGCCAACCCCGTGAAAGCGGGAAAAACAATGGTGAAAACATAAAAGAAATCTTCGTTGTTCGCAATGGTGGCCTGCAAATTGACCTCACCGGGATTTAAGCCCGATTTGCCCAGGAAAAAAAAGAGGATGGAAGTGACCAGAATGGCTACCACCAGGTATAGCGCTTTCATTCCCAGGTTGGCACCCTTTTTAAGGACGAGTAACGATAAAAGGGCCATTGCGGGAACAGAGATCCACCGCCGGTCGGAAATAAAAACATCAAATTCCTGATTGATCCAGTTAAAGAGGGGCTCAAAGGCTTCGCCAAATGCAATAATATAAAAGGCCACACTGATGGCTTGCGACATGTACAAGGCAATGCCGATGGCTCCCCCGATGTTCAGTCCAAACGAACGGCTGATAATGTAATAGGCTCCTCCCCCCTGAACCCGCTGGTTAGTGGCAATCTCTGCCACGGCAAATGCGGTGGGAACGGTGACTATATGCCCAAGGATGATGATCCCGACAACCCCTAAGAATCCCACCTGTCCGATGGCCCAGCCCAAGCGGAGGAACAGGATGGCCCCGAGAATGGTGGAGAGTGCCGTAAAAAAGACGGGAAGGGTGCCAAACTTTGCATTGGTATTTACCAGTGATTTTGCCATGTTTTTGTTTCAGAGTGAAAAATTAAATGATTTCCCTGGAAAAACAAACCGGAAGTAGAGGATATTTTCTGGGGGAAATTTTTTTTCTGTTCCTTTTGATTGCATGTTAATCGGCAAATCGTGTGCCGGACGCCCTGCGAGCAACTCGTAGAGAACGACGCCGAGCGAGTAGACGTCGGAGCGGGCGTCGACCGCGTCAGAACGGCCCATCACCTGCTCAGGGCTCATGTACTGAAGCG
>JAGYMR010000143.1 GCA_018400515.1 Tangfeifania sp. | reverse complement strand
GGCGCGGGCCATCTCGATCGAATCGATGCGCGCCAGCATCTCCCCGGGGTAGGACTCCCCCGGTTTGGCCTCCTGCGCATCGGTATAGCCCGTGCGGGCCGCATCAAACGCCTCCGCCTCAAAGTCGCGGTCCGCCTGTGCGATGGCCGCATCGTATGCCTCCTGAATCTCCTGCTGCCGGGCGATCATACCCCGAATCTCCTCTATACGGACAATGGGGTATTCCTCCTGAGGTTTCACATCCAGGGCCTCCCTGAATTTTCCAATGGCAGCGACCATCTCGGAACTGGCGGCTAGCCGGTCCGCTTCATCGATAATCTCCTGGTATTTTTGATCCCGTACCTGTTGGGCAAAAATCCGGTCAATCTCCTGCACCCGTGAGAGGGCATGTTCATTTTCCGGTTGTATCTCAAGGGCCTGCTGATACAAATTCCGGGATTCCCGGTACTCCTCATCGTCAAAAGTCCGGTCGGCCCGGCTCATCAAACGGCTAAACAGCTCCCGCTCTTCCAGGATCTCATTGATACGGGCAATCCGCTCCCCGGGATGTTGCTCGCCGGGAAAAAGTTCGAGGGCCTGTTCATAATCCCCAAGAGCTTCGGTGTATTGCTCCTTCTTAAAAGCCTTATCCGCCGTTTTGATCAATTCATCATACAAAGTCCGGTTGGCCAGTTCATTCATCAGGTCCTTTATTTCCTGGATCTTCCGCTGTGCCTGATCATCCCCGGGTTTAAATTCCAGTGCATTTTCATAAAATGCGATGGCCTTTTCATAGAACTGTTTCTCATAATTCAGCTCTGCCTGGAACATGGCCTCTTCATAATTTTTTAATTTCTCTGCCCTTTCGGCCTGTCCCTGCAGGATTGTTTCAATTTCATCCAGTTTCTGTTGCGGGTAGGATTCATCCCTTTTCAGTTCCAGGGCTTGCTGATAAGTTTCTCTGGCTTTTTCATAAAACATCTCCCCAAAGGCATTGTCGGCGGCAGTGATCAGATTCCCGTACTCCCGGTCGATCTCCCGTTGCTGCAAAAGGGCGGCGATCTCGGTCAGCCGCTCGCGCGCATGCTGGTTGAGGGAATCGATGGAGAGCACCCGTTGGTAGGAGTTCCGGGCTTCCTCAAAGGCTTCCCGCTCAAATTGGGCATCTCCCTCTTCCAAAAGGGTTTCCAAACGATCGGCCAGTGCTTTTTCCATCTCTTCGGCCACCATCAGCAATCCCAGCAGATCATTGATTTCAGCAATCCGGTCTTTGGGATACTGCCGGTCGGGAAAAATTTTACTGGCCGCCTGATACCCGTCGAGGGCAGCCAGGAATTGTTCGTTATTGTACTCTTTTTCCGCCTGGTCGATCAGCTGATCATACTCTCGCTGCAATGCCTCCCGCTCCTCTTTGGTCAGGGTGGCAAGATAATCGGCTTCCCGGTCAATGATCTTTGACTGGGCTATGGCCTGGTCGATCAGATGCCTGATCTGGGCATTGTTGTAATAAACTTCTGAAATGAAATTATCCACCTCCCCGCTGTAATAAATTTTCAGAACGGTATTTTCCGAAAAAGTCCGGTCGATCCCGGGGATTTCCGTAAAAAGATTTATATCCACCGGAAAGGGGGGAAAACTGGGATCGGATTGAAGAACCTGGCGGGGAACATTGGTGTTGACCACTATTTTTTGAGAAAAATTGCCTTCCCGGACAAATACCAATGTGAATTCATGGTTGTAATTGAGTTCAACTTTATAACGCCCGTCAGGTCCAATGCCGTAATTATCCATCCGGGCTCCGTCCCGGTACATCCGGATCTCTGCCCCGCCTGGGGACCCCTCCTCCACACTCACCGTACCCTGCAGGGTTAGCCCGTTGCTTCGCTGAGCCATCAGCGACGGCAGCATTCCCAACAAAAGCGCTGGCAAAAAAAAACATTTCAGGTAAAATCGTTTCATCCGTTTATAAAAAACTTTTATTATTAAAAAACTTTCCGTAGTCTCTTTTCTACCGCTCAGGTATCTAATCTGTTCGAACAGTTCCCACTGTTCCCGCGCCCGGAATAAATATTTCCTGCAGCACTGGGACATGTTTCAATCCGTTTCTCCCGGAACCAGGCATCTTGCATGAATGATAAAATTCGCCTGGGTGGAACGAACAGGACCGGCCAAAAAAGAGCAAATCCTCATCCCGGCAGGTTTGTTCGGTCTCCTTCCTTTGAAGAACAAAGGCATTCTTGTGAAAAATTTTAAGAAAGCACATACCTTTTCCATCAACCTTCCACCGGTTTTGAGAAAACGAAAATATAAACTAAAAATTATTCCTGAAACTTTATTTGGTAAGGGGGGCAAATATTTCCAGGTTTTTAGGGGTTTTTAAAAGAAATGTATTAGTTTGCCGCTCCAATCGGTCCAGTGAAGCGGTCTTATGTTTCCCGGGAACCAGGGAAATGAAGAACCGGCCCGGAAAGCAAGAAAATGAGGCAGCCTCCCTCCGGCCAGGGACCAGTGGCAGTCCCAACGCCCCCCCGGGTGGGTCCCCCGGAAAAGGGACGGGCAAAACCGCGATGAAGGAACAAGGCAAAAACGAAATTTTATCCGGATGAGACGCGAAGCAACGCTCCTGGCAGCACTATTCCCCATTCTTGTGTTAATTCTGTTGTTAACACTCAACGTCATTTTTTTTGATGACACCCTCTCCGGAGCCAACCAGATCGCCCTGCTTCTGTCGGCAGGACTGGCGGGGGTTATTGCTCACCGGCTGGGATACCGCTGGATGCATATCCGGGAAAAAATCGTTTCCACCATCGGCTCAGCCATGCCTTCGATTTTGATCCTGTTGCTGATCGGTTCGCTGGCAGGCACATGGATGATCAGCGGGGTGGTGCCGGCCATGATCTATTACGGGCTGGATATCATCAGTCCGAAGCTGTTTCTGTTCACGGCCGTGGTCGTCAGTGCCATCGTAAGCGTAGCCACGGGAAGTTCGTGGTCGACCATTGCCACCATTGGTATCGCTCTGCTGGGCATTGGCAAAGCGCTGGGAATTAATGAAGCGGTTGTTGCCGGTGCCATCATCAGCGGAGCCTATTTCGGAGATAAAATATCGCCCCTGAGTGACACCACCAACCTGGCCCCGGCCATGGCAGGGACCGACCTGTTTACCCACATTCGTTACATGACCTATACCACCGTCCCCTCGCTGATACTCACACTGATCATTTTCCTTGCCATCGGACTCAGTTCCGATTTCTCGGGAGCCCTGGCCAATGTAGAGACGGTCAAAACCGCCATCTCAGATACTTTTCATACGTCGCCGCTGCTTTTCCTGGTCCCGGTCATCCTGATAACTATGATCATCCTGAAAGTCCCTCCCCTTCCGGCCCTTCTAGGCGGCACCCTGCTCGGGGCGGTCTTCGCCGTCATTTTTCAACCAGAGATCATCCGGGAGGTATCGGGAGAAACAGCCCATTTCGCCCGGGCGGCCTATACTACAGTGATGCGGGCCATGTTTGGCGATGTGTCGCTGACCACCCCCGACCCCAAAGTAAACGAACTGCTCAGCACCTCCGGGATGCGGGGAATGCTCAACACGGTCTGGCTCATCCTTTCAGCCATGGTCTTTGGGGGGGTAATGGAATCGGCGGGCTTTTTGCGGCGAATTACCCAACCCATCGTGCGGTATGCCAAAAGTACCGGCAGCCTGGTGGCCTCCACCGTGGGAACATGCCTGTTTTTTAACACCACCGCCTCCGACCAGTACATCGCCATTGTCGTGCCGGGCCGGATGTTCCGGGAAAATTACCAGGAAAAAGGATTGAAACCGGAGGTCCTGAGCCGTACCCTGGAGGACAGTGGTACCATGACCTCGGTGCTCATTCCATGGAATACCTGCGGAGCAACCCAGTCGCGGGTGCTGGGGGTGGCCACGGTGGATTATATTCCCTATGCCTTTTTTAACCTGATCAGCCCGGTGATGACCATCCTTTTTGCCTATTTCAATATCAAAATCCGCCGGATAAAGTCCGCGCCTTCTGAAACCCCTAAAGAAGCATGACCGGAGGCGTGATTATTCCTGCCCCCGCATCTTCCCGGAAATCCCCCGGAAGCAGTCCCTCCCCTGCAACACCGGGTACCCGGAAAAATGATTCAGGGGAACAATTTTACGCTTCTTTTCGCCGATTGCTTATCTTTGTTTCATGACCGGTTTTTTGGATCAGGAAATACAATACCTCCCGGGAGTTGGGCCGAAAAGGGCAGAACTACTGAACAAAGAGCTGAATATCAAAACATTTAGTGATCTGATCCACTATTTCCCCTACAAATACATCGACCGCACCAAATTTCACAAAATTTCAGAAATTCACCGGGACATGCCCTACATCCAGGTGAAAGGAAAGATCCGTTCGATGGAGGTCGTGGGTGCCCGGAACAAACAGCGGCTGACAGCCCGGTTTTCAGACGATACCGGAAGCATGGAACTGGTCTGGTTCCGCTCGATCAAATGGCAGCGGGAAAACCTGAAAACGGACACCACCTATATTGTTTTTGGAAAACCGTCGGAGTTTAACGGTCGGATGAATGTGGTACATCCCGAAATGGAACCGGAAGCGGAAAAGCAGTTACAACCGTCCGGACTTTTCCAGGGATATTACATCACCACCGAGAACATGAAAAAGAAATACCTCCATTCGAAGGTAATCCATAAACTTCAGCGCATACTGATCGAAAAAGCCCGGGGGGAAATTAAGGAGTCGCTGCCGGAAAGCATCATCCACCGGCTAAAACTCACCTCCCGGGAAAAGGCACTGGTCGCCATTCACAAGCCCGAAAGCACCACCGAACTGAAAAATGCCCGGTTCCGGCTGAAGTTTGAAGAACTTTTGCTGATCCAGCTCAAAATATTGTCGCTGAAACACCACCGGGAAAATAAATTCAAAGGATACCGGTTTGAAAAAGTGGGAAGGAATTTCAACCGGTTTTACCGGGATTTTCTGCCCTTTCCCCTTACCAATGCACAAAAGAAGGTCATGAAGGAGATCCGCCGCGATGTGAACCGCAACATACAGATGAACCGCCTTTTGCAGGGAGATGTGGGCAGCGGGAAGACGCTGGTGGCTTTGATGACAATGCTTTTGGCCCTGGACAACGGGTACCAGAGCTGCATGATGGCCCCGACCGAAATTCTGGCCCAGCAACATTTTCAGTCGGTCTCAAAATTTCTGGAAGGGTTGGAAATCGAAACGGCTTTGCTCACCGGATCGACCAAAACCGCTGAACGGAAAAGGCTGCACGAAGAACTGAAAAACGGGAAACTGCCCATTCTGATCGGCACCCATGCCCTGATAGAGGATGTGGTGAGCTTTAAGCAACTGGGGCTGGTGGTGATTGATGAGCAACACCGGTTTGGGGTGGCCCAGCGGGCCAAACTCTGGCAAAAAAACGATGCCGTTCCCCCGCATGTATTGGTAATGACCGCCACCCCTATCCCCCGGACCCTGGCCATGACCGTGTATGGCGACCTGGATGTCTCCGTCATCGATGAATTGCCCCCCGGCCGGAAACCGGTCGAAACGATGCATTTCTTCGAAAACCGCCGGACACAGGTCTACAATTTCCTCCGGCAACAACTCCGAAAAGGAACACAAATCTACATTGTCTACCCCCTGATCACCGAATCGGAAAAAATGGACCTCAAAAACCTGGAGGAGGGGTTTCGCCATATCTCGGAAGCTTTCCCGGAGGTCAGGGTCGGAATGGTCCACGGCCGGATGAAACCAGGACAGAAGGAGCAGGCGATGCAAAAATTCAAAAAGGGGGAAACCCGTATCATGGTGGCTACCACCGTCATTGAAGTGGGGGTGGATGTACCCAACGCCTCGGTGATGGTGATCGAAAGTGCGGAACGGTTCGGTCTGTCCCAGTTGCACCAGCTGCGCGGCCGCGTGGGAAGAGGGGCCCAACAGTCCTATTGCATCCTGATGTCCTCCTACAAGATCAGCAATGAAAGCCGGAAACGGCTCCAGACCATGGTGCGCACCAACGACGGCTTTGATATTGCCGAGGCGGATATGAAACTGCGGGGACCGGGTGACCTCGAAGGAACCCAGCAAAGTGGCATCGGATTCGACCTTAAAATCGCCAACCTCGGAAAGGACGGCGAGATCCTCAAACTGGCACGGAACATTGCTTCGGAAATTCTTGAAGCAGACCCCTTCCTCCAAAAAGCGGAAAACCGTCCATTGCTCAATACCCTGAAATCGGAAAAACAAACGGAATTCGACTGGAGCTCCATCAGCTAGCTGAACCTTTTTTTGATTCCGGAAAATAAGCCCGGAATTCCTGAAAAATTCCTCGAATGGGGCAAATGTTCCAGAAGAATCACCAAAGGCCGGGAACCTGTTCTCTTTGCCTGATAAAGAGTGCCGGTGGCACGCCTCCCGCCGGCTTTCAGCCACCCGCCTGCAATTGGCCGTTCACTCCTCCAAATCCGTAACCGGATCAAATCCCGAAAGGGATACTACCACCTCATTTCTCCGGTTGAACAGCTTAAACGGGGAGTTGTATCCCAAATATTCAAAATTCCCGGTGTGTTCAATGCCTTTCGCTTCGAGAATCCGCTCCAGTTTCTCCTTCATCGATTCGATCTTTTCATCGTTGGAATAACCCGAAAACCGGAGCGAAGCCACATAAACCGGAACGGAACGGTGCAATTCAATGCGGCTGTCCCCCGGTTGGGGAAGATCGCCCATATCCATGGATGAGGGCATTACAAAACTCATCCTTACCTTTTTCTCCTGCTCTGAAAAGCGAACCGGGGAGGTCATGCTGATTTTCATATCGCGGCGGTTGTTTCCAAAAATGTACCCTGCCAAGGTCCGGAAACCACGGTTCTTCATGCTTTCATAACTACCTTCCATATCTACCGAGGCCATCACTGCCGGCGGGTAATAACGTACCTCAAAATTCCCCTCGCTCAATAAGGTCTCATAGGATTGCGTCCCTGTTTTATTTGTTGCTTTCGTTGCCATACCAATTCCTGTTAAAAAAATGAATGTGCCTGCAAGGACAACTGAAAAAAATGTTCTCATTTTGTTTAATTTTTTATTTTATTTTTTAAACAAAAATAAAAGCGAAATGTTCAGGTGAATGCCCCCTGAA
>JAGYMR010000142.1 GCA_018400515.1 Tangfeifania sp. | reverse complement strand
AAAATTGCAACCGACCAGGACCTTATAAAGGGTCTTAAAAATGCTTCCAAAAATGTTACAGAATATAAGTTCTCATTATTCTTTTTGCTGGAGGAATGGAAAGAAGTCATAGATGCATGGCAACTTAGCTCATGGGAATCTTATCGCGATGTGAAACGACTTGGCCGAAAAAAACGATTGCCGGAAAAACAAAGGGCAGTCCTTTGGAAAATTTTTGAAAAGACCGAAAAGGATTTGGAAAAGAAGGGATTAATAACTAAGGCACAGTTGTTTAATCGGTTGTCGGCTCAACTGGATGAACGTAATCACCCACCATTTGATTTTGTCCTGGTTGATGAAGCTCAGGATATCAACGTTCCTCAATTAAAATTTTTGGGTATTATGGGAAAAAATAAGCCTAACAGCTTGTTTTTTGCCGGAGATCTTGGCCAACGTATTTTCCAGCAACCTTTTTCCTGGAAAGCTTTGGGGGTTAATATCCGGGGCCGATCCCGAACACTTAGGATAAATTATCGTACTTCCCATCAAATCCGGTTAAGGGTTGATCATTTGCTTGAAGAAGCTTTTTCAGATCTGGATGGGAATATAGAAAACCGAAAAGGGACCATTTCTGTATTCAATGGACCTGAGCCTAATGTAAGGGTTTTTGATAGCAGGGGAAAAGAGGTTGAAGCGGTTTCATCTGTCATAAAAGACTATTGGAATAATGGTGTACAGCCAGAGGAAACCGGAATTTTTGTCCGTACAGAACGGCAATTAGATCACGCTATTGCTGCTGTTCAATCGGCAGGTTATAACTACAAATTACTTAACAGAAAAAACGAACCAGAGAAGGGGTTTATTTCAATTAGCACCATGCATTTGGCCAAAGGTCTTGAATTCAAAGCCGTTATTGTGATGGCTTGCGATGATGAAATTTTGCCCTCGCTTAAGCGGATTGAATCGGTTGGTGATGGTAATGATCTTGAAGAAATCTATAATACGGAGCGAAACCTTTTGTATGTCGCCTGTACCAGGGCAAGAGATTTTCTATTTGTATCCGGAGTTGAGCCCGCATCGGAATTTTTGGACGATATGAAAATTGAATCATGAGCATTTTTAAATCAACTTCTTTGCCTCAATGCCTCTTTATCGGTTTCCAAAAAATAAAGACCGCCCAAAATTGTTTTAATCCGTTATTTTTCTGAACTTTAATAAGCCTTTGGGAAAACAGCTCTCTTCGTTTTTCCCGGGCCGGCGTTTCAATAAAACAATTCAGCAGGAAACATTAATTTAAATAATTGAGCGATGAACCCACTTTCAAAAACCTTTGTTGCTTTGTCATTTGGCATGGCTGCTTTTGCCGGAATGGCAAAGGGAGCGGATCACCCGAACATTGTTTTTATTCTGGCCGACGATCTGGGCTATGGCAGTGTTAATGCCTACGGTGCCAATAAAGAGCTGGTGCGCACCCCGCACATCGACCGCCTTGCGGAGCAGGGGATGCGTTTCACGAATGCAAGCACCCCCGCTTCCATTTGCACGCCCACCCGTTATGCGCTTCTGACCGGCCGGTACCCCTGGCGCACGTCGCTGAAATTCGGGGTGGTGAATCCTACTGACCCCATGCTGCCCGATCCCGACAGGGTAACACTGGCCGATATTCTGAAGGATATTGGCTATAACACAGCTGCCATCGGGAAATGGCACCTTGGATACAGCAAGGGGAAACCCGTTGATTTTACTGAAAAACTGGTCCCCAGTCCCCTGGATCTGGGATTTGATTATCACTTCGGCGTGCCGCAGAATCATGGCGAGCCGCTGGGTGTCTACATCGAAGATGATCATATCTACGGGTTGAGAAGCAAAAAGACCGAGCCCTATTCAAGGACATTCTATGGTTCTCCTTACCTTGGATTTGATGCCCCCCAGCGGGTGAATAAAGAGGTGATGGAAGTATTGACCAACAAGTCGGTGGAGTGGTTAAGGCAGCAAAGCAAAGAGACGCCCTTCTTTTTGTACTTTGCTCCTGTGGCCGTGCACCATCCGATCACCCCTTCCGATTTTATGCGGGGGATGAGTGATTGCGGTCCCTACGGGGATTTTATCCAGGATCTGGACATGAGTGTCGGGCGAATTATTGAAGCGTTGAAATATCAAAACCTGCAGGAAAATACCATTGTAATTTTCACAAGCGACAATGGAGGGGAGATTCCCGGAAACCGTCCGGAAGCCCCGGAAACCCAGGCCATCAATTACGGATTGAAGATTAACGGGGCGCTCCGGGGGGATAAACATACGATTTTTGAAGGCGGAACGCGGGTGCCTTTTATTGTTTACTGGCCCGGTGTGGTGCAGGAAGGTTCGGTATCGGACGTCCTGATCAACATGGCCGATGTCTTTTCCACGATCAGTGAAATTACCACGGGGGGCCTGCCCGCATCAAAGGCGGTCGCTCCCGACAGTTTCAGCTTCCTTCCGGCCCTGAAGAATACCACCAATCCGCATCCCCGGACCGCCATGGTTACGGCAGACCTTAACGGAATGCAGGCTATCCGGTGGGGTGACTGGAAATACATTGATGACACGCCGCCCGACGGGTTGCCTGAGAACCGGCTGGGCTACCTGCAGAAAAATTTTAAACCCCAGCTTTACAATCTGGCGGACGATCCGGCCGAGTCGGTGAACTTATTTGATGAACGGCCCGATATGGTGGAGAAGTTATCCGGGATGCTGGACCGCATGAGGAAAACAGAACCCACAAGGTAAGCTGCCGGAAGCTGTTTTTCGCTACCTTCCTCCCTTGTTTCCCGGCGCCGGGTGTTACCCCCCGGATATTGCCGGTTATCTTAAAACCAGACAGGGGAGGAGCACCGGAATGCCCCCCTTTCCTGCGGGTATTACAAAGAAAGGGAACAGAAAGCGAACAAATGTATTTGTTTTTTTTGCCTGAAAGATTTACTTTGCAGGGTCCGGTTCCCGGAAGCGCCAGAGGCAAAGGGCCTCCAGGGCGATCAGCAGGGGCGGTAGTAACCTTGCCCTGATTTGGTTATGTGGCCCGGAAGGGGACCTCTTTGGGAGCGGAAGAATACAGGTTTGTATGGAATTTAAAGCGAAAATATTTGATCACCATTTAATACCGAAAAAATGAAAAAAGGAGTTTTTATTATCAGTGCGATCTTTTTGATTGCTACAAATTTTCAGGCACGGGCCCAGAAGGCTGCCGGTTCCTGCAAGGATCCGGTGGATTATGTGAATCCGCTGATGGGAACGCAGTCGAAGTTCAGTTTATCGAACGGGAATACCTATCCTGCCATTGCCCGGCCCTGGGGATTGCATTTCTGGACCCCCCAGACCGCCCCTATGGGCGACGGATGGCAGTACAGCTACAACGCCGATAAACTGAGGGGATTTAAACAGACCCATCAGCCCAGCCCCTGGATGAATGATTACGGCAATTTTTCGCTGATGCCGGTAACCGGGGAGGTGAAATTCACCGAAGATGACCGGGCCAGCTGGTTTTCCCATAAGGCGGAGATCGCCAAGCCGCATTACTACCGTGTTTATGTGGCCGATCACGATGTAACTACTGAATTTACGCCCACTGAAAGGGCTGTTCGGTTTCGCTTTACCTTCCCGGAAACCGACCATTCGTATGTGGTCATTGATGCTTTTGACATGGGATCGTATGTGAAGATCCTTCCCGGGGAGAACAAAATTATCGGGTATTCCACCCGGAACAGGGGCGGTGTTCCCGAAAATTTCAGGAATTATTTTGTCATTGAATTCGACAAACCTTTTGAGTATACTTCGGTCTGGCAGGGAGAAAAACTGCTGGAAAATGAGCTGGAAATTGAAGCGAATCATGTGGGAGCGGTTATCGGGTTTTCCACGCATAAAAATGAAAAAGTCAATGCCCGGGTAGCCTCCTCTTTTATCAGTCAAGAACAGGCTGAAAGGAATCTTCAGGAGATCGGGGATGATGATTTTGAAAAAGTAAAGGCCGACGGCCGTGAGATCTGGAACGATGAACTCAGCCGCATTGAGGTGGAGGGCGGCACCGTGGAGCAAACCCGTACCTTTTATTCCACCCTTTACAGGACCCTGCTTTTTCCCCGGAAATTTTATGAATTCAACGCCGATGGGGAGATGGTGCATTACAGTCCCTATAACGGGGAAGTACTTCCCGGCTATATGTTTACCGATAACGGATTCTGGGACACCTTCCGGGCAGTGTTCCCGTTTTTTAACCTCATGTATCCTTCCCTCAATGAAAAGATTCAGGCGGGCCTTGTAAATACCTACCTTGAGAGCGGCTTCTTACCGGAGTGGGCCAGTCCCGGCCACCGGCCGGTGATGATCGGGAACAATTCGGCAACCATTGTGGCCGATGCTTACCTGAAAGGACTGCGGGGGTATGATATTGAGACGCTGTATGAAGGGGTGTTGCACGGGACGGAGCATGTGCATCCGGAAGTCAGTGCCACCGGCCGCCTGGGGCACGAGTACTACAATGAACTGGGGTATGTGCCGTATGATGTCGGCATCAATGAAAATGCCGCACGTACGCTGGAATATGCATTTGCCGACTGGACCATCTGGAAGCTGGCCAGGGCACTCGACCGTCCGCAGGAAGAGATTGACCGGTTTAAAAAACGCAGCCAGAATTACCGGAACCTTTTTGATCCCGAAACCAATCTGATGAGGGGAAAAAACAAGGATGGTTCTTTTCAGGAACCCTTCAATCCCCTGAAATGGGGCGATGCCTTCACCGAAGGCAACAGCTGGCACTATTCCTGGTCGGTGTTTCACGATGTTCAGGGATTGATTGATCTGATGGGTGGAGAAGATGTTTTCATCTCGATGCTGGACTCCGTATTTGCTATGCCGCCCGATTTCGATGAATCCTACTATGGTCAGGTCATCCATGAGATCAGGGAGATGCAGATTATGGACATGGGGCAGTACGCCCATGGCAACCAGCCCATTCAGCATATGACCTATCTCTACAATTATGCCGGTCAGCCCTGGAAAACGCAATACTGGGCCCGCGAAGTGATGGATAAACTTTACACCCCTTATGCTGATGGGTATTGTGGTGATGAGGACAACGGTCAAACATCGGCATGGTATGTTTTCAGTTCGCTGGGATTCTATCCGGTTACCCCGGGGGCCGACCAGTATGTCATTGGTTCCCCGCTGTTCAAAAAGATGACCATTCACCTCGAGAACGGGAATAAAATTAATATCGAGGCCCCCGGAAACGGTAAAGGCAACCGGTATGTTCAGGGGATTACGGTTAACGGGAATGACTGGAATAAAAATTATTTCAACTATTCCGACCTTATGAAGGGAGCCGATATTTCGTTCCAAATGGGGCATGTGCCCAATAAAGGACGGGGGACAGCATCCGGAAGTTATCCTTATTCTTTCTCCTCTGATCCCGGTTCCGAATAGAGGGGACAGGTTCCTCCGGTCCGCAGGAGCTGTCGGTAAATATTGAAGCAAACGTTCCGGATGATCCGGAAGCGTTGTCCGCAAAGAACGGAAGGCCGGGGGAGTGGTTCCCCCGGCTTTTTTAGCCCGGTGCTCTTTATTTTCCGGAGTCTTTATGAAACGAGCAAGGAAAATAGTTACTCCAAAGTGAGGATTAAAATAAATGCGCGTTCCATACGATACCATTGAAAATGAACAATTTTCGTTGTTGAATTCCTGAAAATGGTTTTAACCGGCCTTACCGGCCGGGTTTTTTTTCAGGACAAAGCCGGGTATTTTTGCTGGTCTGCTTCCCGCATCATTTCATAAAGTCCTTCAAAAAGTTGTTCCACATTGGGTTTCGAGAAGTACTCCCCGTCGATCCCGTAGGCCGGGCGGTGTTCCCTGGCGGGGATTGTTCCGGGCGGAACATCCAGGTAGTCAAATGCTTTTTGTTCCTCCACCACTTTTTGCATCATGTAAGCGGTGCCCCCTCCCGGTACATCCTCATCGGTAAACACGACCTTACCGGTCTTTTTCACCGATTGCATGATGCGGTGGTTTATATCAAAGGGGAGCAGTGTGCGGACATCAATGACCTCGGCGGAAATCCCTTTCAGGGTTTGGAGGAGGTTGGCTGCTTTCAGCACATGGTGAATGTTCCAGCCATAAGTGACCACGGTGATATCGGTTCCTTCCCTCACAATTTCAGGAATTCCCGGGGGGATTTTATAGGCTCCCGGATTGGCGGGCAACTTTTCTTTCACGTTGTATCCTTTGAGGGGCTCGATGACAAGGGCCGGGTCGTTTGCTTCGAGGAGGGCATTGTACATGCCGGCGGCCTGGGTCATATTCCGCGGAACACACAGGCACACTCCCCGCAGGGAGCCCAACAGCATTTGCATGGGCGAGCCGGCGTGCCACATTCCCTGGAGTTGATGGCCCCGGGTGCGGACGATCAGTGGGGCAGCCTGTTTCCCCCGGGTACGGTATTGCATGCTGGCCAGGTCGTCACTGAGTGTCGGAAGTGCATAAATCAGGTAGTCGAGGTACTGGATCTCGGCGATGGGCCTCAATCCCTTGAGGGCCAGTCCGATGCCCTGTCCGATAATGGTGGTTTCCCGGATGCCCGCATCGGCCACCCGGTGTTCGCCGAATTTCTCCTGCATCCCTTTCATTCCCTGGTTTACATCGCCCATTTTCCCTGTGTCCTGTCCGAAGGTGACCAGTTGGGGATAATTTTTAAAAAGCTGTTGGAAATTGGACTGAAGGATCTCTGATCCGTTGACTTCCGGACTGTCTTCCCGGTAGGTGGGTGCTACGGGCAGTACATTTTGGGCTGAACCTGTTGCTTGACGCATAAGCTGGCGGTTGTAAAATCCGCGGCTGCGGTTTTCAAACGCGCCAAGCCACTGCCGCAATGCCCCTGTTTCTGCGGAGAGTTCTTTCCGGTCGTGCAACCGGTAGTATACCTGTTGGGCAAAACTGAAATACCTCCGGCGGGTGGGAAAGACGCGCTGCCGGATGGTTTCCAGGTCGCTGAGCAGGTTATCTTCTTTTGGGGTTCGTCCATTCATCTTTTGAATGATTTTCTCCAGCTGCTTCACTTCGGGATCAAATCCGGCAGCATAGTTGTTCCACGCCGTTTTCCGCGCCTCTTTGGCCCTTTTCTCCGCTTTTCTTTCAATCTCCT
>JAGYMR010000141.1 GCA_018400515.1 Tangfeifania sp. | reverse complement strand
TACACGATGTTGGGACGTTTCACGGGGCGGCTGCACCTCAGCAACAGGGGAGAAAAGCCAATGGCAGCAGTTGCCCGGGCAGAATCCTTTATAAATTTTCTCCTCCTTATTTTTCCGCCCGGGCTGCTATCATTTAACATGGAAAAACGGTTTATTATTTTTTATTAATCATGGTTGATCTCCTTCGGAAGCTTATTCATCCGCGGAACTCCCGAAAAATTCAATCTCAGCTATCTGCATATTGGTTCCCGGCGACCAGGTAGGTTGACAAATGAACCGGACATAGCGGAAAGGTTTATCCGTATCTTCCAGGTCAATTTCAAATTCGAACCCGTTGTTTTTCACATACTGCTTGTCCTCTTCGGTTACCTCAGCTTCGGTTCGTGCCCCCGAAGGCGGAATGCATTCACAGTAACAGATCTTGGTCCAGTCGTTTTTCCAGGCATCCGTTCCATTGACTTCCGGCCAGGAGGTCCAGTAGGCAAGGCTCTCCATCTGGTTATCAAAATCATCGGGCCCTTTGGGTGTTTCATTGGTCGCCCAGATTTCATAGTATTTCGGGCTCAGGAACGCACAGGGGAAACGGTCACGGTGCCACATTTTATGGCGGGAAAGGTTGTAGGAGCCCCCCAGGTCAATGATAAAATACATGGGAATCAGCTCCACATCTTTGTCTTCTGCGTTTCCGGTAAAATCGATCAGCATGTTGCCCGGCCGGCCGGTATGCCACATTCCCCCGTAATCCTGATCGTAAACATTGTCGAATTGTTGATTCGCATTGGGATAATTTTTCGGCAGGTCACCCCGCCATTTAACGGTTCCATCATCGTATCCGTAGCGCACCCAGATGGGACCCGTTTCATCAAAACCATAGATCTGCCGCTCGAAAAGCGGTTTCAGAATGGTATCGAGGGGTGTGGAGTACCGGTCCCAGTTATCGCGGATCTGTACCCGGAATTGCCTTTCGGTGTCGTCAAACCCCCGGAACGCATACTCTCCGTCCACAACATTCGAGAAGTGGGTATAGTTGTGCACCAGTTCGCCGGTGGAATCCGCCGCAAAGAGGGATATACCGATATTGGCCTTATAATTGTTCTCCCAGGAAACATAAGCGCCCCCGAAAGTGGTTTTCAACTGCAGAGTCTGCATGATCATCTCCACCGGAGGTGTGAGGGGCTGGACCGTCACCTCTACGGGTGCTGATTCATTTTTGCTTTGATCCAGGCAGATCAGTTTTACCGTTCTGGAGCTGGTGTCCGGGAAGCCTTCCACAACGATGGTGTCGGTGAAGGCGGAAGCGAATGCTTCATAAGTTTTTCCGTCCTCCTTCAAGGTATATACTGCCTTTACCCCCAGCAGATCGTCATCGCCGGGGAGGGAGTAGGATATTTTGGCCCCACCGTGAAAATTTTCCACCGAAGGGTTCGAAACACTTCCCGGAGGAATGGCATCGGTTGGAATCTCCCATTTTTCTATTTCGGAGCATCCCCAGAAAAGGGAAAGGATGCATGCGATAAAAAATATGTTCACTAACTTTTTCATACTATTCAGATTATTAATTTTCAAAGGTATCCTATGGAACGCGCATATAATTTAAACATCCCTCTGGGAGTAAATTTTTCAGATGCCCGTTTCATATTCCGTAATTTATTTAACAAACATAAAATATTACCAGCCTGAATTCTGGATTAGTTTTTCATTGGTCAGCAAATTCCCCTGGCGAATCGGCCATAAGTAGTCCTTCTTTTCAAAGGCGGGGGTGGCAATTTCCTGGACCTGATAAAATGTTTCGGTGGTTTCTCCCAGTACATTTAATCCGCGGATGGGCTGGTTCATATGTTCCTCCAGCAGTTTCCACCGTCTAAGGTCCCAGAAGCGGACGCCTTCAAAGGCCAGTTCGTTCATACGTTCCCTCCGGATGATGTCCCGCATCCCCTCTTTCGACAGGGGTTTATCGGGCATCAGCGAATGATTGGACCAGCTTTCGACCACCCCGTCCAGGCCGGTTCTGTCCCGCACCCGGTCGATATATTCATATACTTCGGCATCCGGACTGGCTTTATACTCGTTCAGGGCCTCTGCATACATCAGGTAAAGGTCGGCAAGCCGGATCACAGGAAACCCATAACGGTAGTAGGTCGGACGGTCGGCCGTATTGGATATGGCGGTTAAGCGGTGGCATACTTTTTTTACCAGGTACCCGGTGGCGGTATGGTTGTTGATCAGAAACTGGCCGATCGACCCCAGCTTAAACTGGGTGATCTTCATATTTTCATCCTCTATGTTCCCGTTTCCGTAGAAAGTTCCGCCATCGAACGATATGGCTCCGTAAAAGCGGGCTTCCCGGTCAAAATGCAGATTCAGCGTCTCGAAACCTTCCTGAATATAATATTTATGTTCTTCATCGCCGGTCCGCAATCCGTAAAGGTCCACCCCGGTCCACTCGGTATCTTCCTCGATGGGGACGCCGTTTTTGGTATAAAATTGTTCCACCACCCGCAAGGTAGGGGAATTTCCGTAAACCAGGTATTCCTGGCGGGTGATTTCATTCAGTTGCGGCCAGCTGAACCGTTGCAGGTAATAGGGGTCGCTGTTGGGATCGCACCAGATAATCTCGTCGTTCCACCGTTCGGAGAATGCTCCCCGGACCTGCATGGCCTGAATGGTTTTTTCATCCAGCGTGATGGTCAGTCCGGAACTGGCGAAGTCATACAATTGGTGGCCGGCATCATGGCACACGGCGATGGCTTCTTCGAGTGCTTCAGCAGCCCGGCCCCATTTTTCCGGATCATATGTTTGCGGGAAAAGCGAAATACCGCGGTCGTCTACCATGCCGGCATAATCGGAATTCCCGTTAAACTGCGGACTTGCCGCATAGGTCAGAACCTGGGCTTTAAGTGAAAGGGCAATGGGTTTGGTGATCCGGCCCAATTCATTGGTAATATCAAAAATTTTCAACGGCAAATCGACGCTCGCTTCATCGAGCAGACCGGCAATGTAATTCACTACGGAATCGACCGGTGCCCGGTACCGCTGGACTTCCCCTTCACCGGCACTGATTGGGATGTTTTCATCAATTACCGGAATGGGGCCATACATCCGGAACAGCCAGAAATGAAAATAGGCCTTCAGAAATTTAGCTTCGGCAATCCATTGTTCCCGCTCCCAGTCATCGAGGTCGATGGCTTTATGGATATTTTCAAGGAAAATGTTGCAATCGCGAATCCCGGTAAACAGGGCTTTTCCTCCCCGGAGTTCGTAGGCATCCTGGTTACTGGCCCAATAATTACCGATGGGCAGGTTGGTCCCCTGAAATCCTTTGGCGATGTTTGCCATCCGGGGATCAAAATAGTCAATGTTGTCAATGACCCAGGCTTCATCCCCGGCCAGAAAAGCCGGATTGTTCTCCGGATGGGAATGGTCAGGCAAAAAGGAGTAACATCCGTATAAAAAACCTTCCGCCTGGTACCGCTTATTAAAGGCGTGGTCAACCGTGGGTATATTATCGGGCACCACATCCAGAAAATCTTTACAGGAAGGCAGCACCATTCCCGAGAGGAGTACTCCGATGATTATTTTAAAATATATTTTTCTTGTTCTCATTAGAATAAAATTAAGTTTAATGTATTTTCTTCAATGAAATTTTTAATGGCGTATTTGTTGTTTAAAATGAAACATGGACTCCAACATTTAACACCCGTTGAAGGGGATAGCCCAGTCCATTGCCTCCCATTTCAACGTCCCAAAGATCAAAATTACTGAAGAGCAATAAGTTGGTTCCGCTTAAGTAGATCCTGCACAAGTCCAGGTTCCACCGGTCGATCCATTTTTCCGGCAGCGAATAACCGAGTTCTACGCTTTTCAGTCGAATGAAAGAGCCATCGCGCATGAACAGGGTATTGCGTTCGTTATTATTATCCATCAGGTAAGTGGACAGCCGGGGCCATCCCGCAAAAGGATTCTGGGAAGTCTGTGACCAGTAATCATCTGCAATGAATTTGGCCAGACCTGTTTCGACGCCACCGTCTTTCCGGATAAAAGGAGCCATGCGGTCAGCATCGATCCAGAAGGAAGACCTGCCGGATCCCTGGAAAAAGAAGCTGGCATCCAAATTCTTATATCCCGAAGACAGACCGAACCCGTAATTCAGTTCCGGACGTGTCGGGGCGCCGATAGCGACGAGGTCGAGTTCATTGATCACGTTATCCTCATTGATATCCCGGTATTTAATATCCCCGGGCCCGTATTCCCCGAAATCCTGACGCGGTGAATTCGCGATATCGGCTTCATCAATAAATAACCGTTCGGCCACATAGCCCCATTGCTGGGCCAGGGGATAACCGATCCGTGACCGCCAGGGTGTTTCGGTGAAATCGGGTTCTTCGTATGCCAGAAATGTGGACCGTGCATAGGTAACGGTAGCGCGACCGATGAACCAAAAGTTATTGACGCGGTGGTTGTAGTCCAGGGAGGCATCGATCCCGTTCCCTTTGGCTTCGCCGACATTCGCCTGCGGCGTCGCCCACAATCCCATTTCACTCGGGATATCGGCCCGGTACTGGACGATATTGGTCCGGTGTTCACTGAAAATATCGGCCAGAATATCGATCTTTCCTTTAAACAGGCCCAGTTCGATTCCCAGGTTGGCTTTGTAGGAAATTTCCCAGCCGATGTTGGGGTTTTGGTAATTACTTATGCTCACCCCGTTGCGGCTTTTTCCGTTAAAATCAAAACCGGTAGTGTAGTTATTCCCGCCGTTAATATCCACCTGCGACAGGTAGAAAAAGCGTTCCAGACCGATGTTATCGTTTCCGACCATTCCATAGGTCCCTTTTACCTTAAAGTTGGAGATCACGTTATTGATCCCGGTCCCCCAGAAAGGCTCGTTGGAGATCAGCCATCCCAGTCCGATGGAGGGGAAGAATCCCCAGCGATGGCCTTTGTCAAATTTTTCCGATCCGTTATAACCGAAGTTAAATTCGCCCAGGTATTTATCCTGGAAGGCGTATGTGAAACGGCCGGACAGCCCCAGGTTCCGGGTAGGCAGCGATTCAGCCAGCGTGGTGGCATTGGCGGTTAACCCGTTCCGGGCAATCAGCACCAGCATCCCGCTAACACTGTGTTTGTCAAATGTTTGGTTATAGGCAGCGGAGAGTTCTCCGTAAAATGAACTGGAAATAACTTTATTTCCCGGACTGTAGGCCAGGAACTCGGTTCCCTACTCGGTATTAATTTCCGTCAGAAAATATTCATCCGTTTGCCGGTCATACCTTCCCACCTGGTAAAAAAACGGATTGTAGGAATTGGAAAGGTCAAACCTTGAATTCCGGATGGTATTTCCCAGCACACGGCCCGTCAGGCCGTCGAGCCACTGCGAAAAATCCTGCTCCAGTTCAAGCTGGGCCAGCATCACCGTTTTGCTTTGCTGCCGGTAACCTTTCACCATTTCGGCATAGGGGTTCAGGTAACCCCCGCCGTCGTTTCCGAAGAGCGGATGTTTTTCGAACCGGAAATTCTCATCCGGTTCAAAAACGGCGGGAAAACGCACAGGACTCACGTTCAGTGCATCGCGGTACAGCCTGCTTCCGCCCGGAATGGGACCGATGTAATCGTCAAATGTCCCGTGGACCCGCACCTTTGCTTTCGTGGTATTGGTCAGGTTCAGTGTAATATTGGACCTTACAAGGTATCTTTTGAGGTCGATGTTGTTATTGAAATTATTTCGTTCATCCACCTTTAAAATTCCGTTATCCTGCGAAAAAGAACCGGCAATGTAATATTGGGCAATTTTTCCGCCGCCGGATATGTTCAGGTTGGCCTTTTGATTGATGGCCTGGTCTTTAAACAGCACATCCATCCAGTCGGTGGAAGGGTAAACATAGGGATTGGTACCGCGGATCGTGTTATCGATTTTCTCATTCATATATGGAAGGGCAGCCAGCGGATCCCTTGTTTTGGCGGCCTCGTTGGCCAGTTGCATGTAGGTAATCGGATCGGCCATTTCGATTTCCCTGGTTGGTGAGGAGAAGGAATTCTCCACGCGCAGTGAGACCTTAATTTTTCCTTCCTGCCCCTCCTTGGTGGTGATCAGAATCACACCGTTGGCAGCACGGGCTCCGTAAAGCGCTGTGCCGGTGGCGTCTTTCAGGATTGAAAAACTTTCAATATCATCGGGATGCAGGCGGGATAAATCGTCAGTGGTCATCTCCACATTATCGATTAAGATAAGGGGGTCCACCTTGCCTGTACCAAAGGAGGTCACCCCGCGGATGAAAAATTCGGCGTTATCCTGTCCCGGTTCGCCGCTGGTCTGGTAAGAGATCATTCCCGCCATCCTTCCGGCAAAAGCGGTGGTAAGGTTGCTCGAAGGAACCCGCAGGTCATCGGTTTTGATGGTTTCGATCGACGAAATCACACTTTCTTTCTTCTGTTTTCCGAATGCGACCACGGTGACATCTTCCAGTTCGCGGGTTTTTTCTTCCAGCTGAACATCAATGGTCTTCTGATTGCCAACTTCAATAACCTGGCTCTCCATCCCCACAAAAGAGAATACCAGCCGGTCTTCCGGCCGGGCATCGATGGAGTAAGTCCCGTCATTATCGGTGATCACCCCGCGGGTAGTGCCTAAAATGGTAATGGTTACCCCCGGCAGTGGCTTGTTTTCCTCGTCGGTGACCTTTCCCTCGACGATGTTTTTGGGTTGCTGTTGGGTTGCTTGCGCCGGGGGATCATTATTCACTGCTTTCCGGATAATGATCTGCCGCTCATACACATCGTAAGCCACCTCCTGTCCCCGGAGCGCCTCATCCATTATTTCCCGGATGGTGGCATCGTCCATTTCCATGGACAATTTTTTTTCCAGGTCCAGGTCCTCGTTACGGTAAAGGAAAACAAATTCACTATGCTCCTCTACAAATTCAAATAAATCAATAATCGTCCCCTTTTTCAGCTGAATGTCGAGGCGGGTGGTTTGCGAATAGCTGTTGGCACTTACGGTAAGAATGCTGCCAAGCAATAGTAGAAATGTAATACGCATCATTCGCCCCCATTTTTTTGGGATTCCCCGGTAAAGGGAACCGGTTAAACAATTTTTTTTCATAAATTTGTCGATTTAATTAATACTTTTATTACTGGGTATTATTTAAGTTCAA
>JAGYMR010000140.1 GCA_018400515.1 Tangfeifania sp. | reverse complement strand
GTTTCCGTTTCGACGGGGTCACCAGCATGCTATACTTCGACCACGGCCTTGGAAAAGCCTTCTCCAGCTACGGCGATTACTACAACGATAATGTGGATCCGGAGGCCACCACCTATCTAACGCTGGCCAACAAACTGATAAAACAGATTAAGCCCCACGCCATTTCCATTGCCGAAGATATGAGCGGCATGCCCGGACTGGCTGCTCCGCTGGAGAAAGGCGGGATCGGCTTCGACTACCGCATGGCCATGGGCATCCCTGATTACTGGATCAAATTGATAAAGGAGAAAAAAGACGACGACTGGGATGTCGGCGACATCTTTCATCAACTCACATCCAAACGGCTGGATGAAGAGGTGGTTAGTTACGCAGAATCGCATGATCAGGCCCTGGTGGGGGATAAAACCATCATTTTCCGGCTGATCGACAAAGAGATGTACTTCAGTATGCGGAAAGACCAACCCAACCTGACGGTCGACCGCGGAATCGCCCTCCACAAGATTATCCGGTTAATCACGGCCACCACGGCAGGGGGTGCTTACCTTAACTTCATGGGGAATGAGTTTGGCCATCCCGAATGGATCGATTTCCCCCGCGAAGGAAACGACTGGTCCTACAAACATTGCCGGCGAATCTGGAGCCTTCCCGAAAATCCTGAACTGAAATACCACTGGCTGTATGATTTTGATAAAGAGATGATCCGGTTTATCAGCCAGAATAAACTCCTGACTGTCCCCTCGGTGGATTTTGTCATGGAGAACAAACCCGACCAGGTGCTGGCTTACCACCGGGGACTGTTCCTTTTCGTTTTCAACCTGAATCCGGTCCGTTCGTTCACCGATTACGGAATTCCCCTCGGTCCGGGCAAATACAAAATTATTCTGAACACCGATTCAGGGCGGTTTGGCGGACACGACCATGTGGATGAAGAAATCCCCTATTACACCCTCCCCAGCGGGGGATTATCCAGCCAGCATTACCTGAAACTATACCTGCCGGCACGCACTGGACTGGTTTTGAAAAAGATCGATTTTCCCAAAGTGAGATAGCCATGCCAACACCTTTTCAGACAGAAGTGGAGGTGCCGGATTTTAAATGGAAAACAGGCTATAAAAAACGCAACCTCTTTCTGGGTTCTTGTTTTACCGAACACATCGGCGGGAAAATGGCCACCATGAAATTCCCGGTGGATATCAACCCCTTTGGCATTCTTTACAACCCTGCTTCAGTGGCCGGCGCCCTCCGCATGCTTAAGCAGGAAAAACACTTTTCAGAAAAGGACCTGATACACCACAAAGGACTGTGGCATAGCATACTGCATCATAGCCGGTTCTCATCCCCTGAGCCACAAACAACCCTGGATAAAATTAATTCCCGGATAAAAACCTCCGCCCGCTTTCTCCGGGAAGCAGATTTTCTCTTCCTTACCTTTGGAACTGCCTGGATCTATGAATACAAAAAAACCGGCCAAACTGCGGCCAACTGCCACAAGATCCCGGCCAGGGAGTTCAGCCGGTCCCGTTTAACCCCCGGGGAGATTTCCGGGGAGTACAGCAGGCTGTTATCCGAAATCTGGACCATCAACCCCTCATTGATAGTCATTTTTACCGTAAGCCCCATCCGCCACTGGAAAGACGGACCCGTTGAAAATCAGCGAAGCAAAGCAGCCCTGATACTGGCCATTGACCAGATTGTCAAAACATTTGGCCGCGACCGCTGCGACTACTTCCCGGCCTATGAGATTGTGATGGATGAACTGCGGAATTACCGGTTTTATGAGGAAGACATGATCCACCTTTCGCCGGCCGCTGTCAATCACATCTGGGAAAAATTCCAAACAAAACTCATTGACGGGGAGAGCCGGAAAATCTCCGGTGAAATACAAAAAATAATCCGGGCAATGAACCATCGTCCATTTAACAAATATATCCCGGAACACCAGGTTTTTCTGAAACAAAGTTTAAGAAAAACAAAGTCGCTTAAGGAAAAATTTTCGTATCTTAATTTAACCATTGAGGAGCAGTATTTTTTAAACCAGTTAAAGGAAACGGAAAACAAAAAACAGGAATAATTCCGGGATATCCGCCGGTTGAAAATAACCGGGCATGATTCCGGAACTTTTTTAAAACACCATTTTATCCCGACATTTTTGAATTATGAGCTACATCAAATTTGATAAAGAAAAGGTAATCAACCTGGAATATTCACTCAGCCGGGAGATCCTCCGGACCAACAAAACCGGTTCATACCTCAGCACCACGCTGAATGGGTGCAATACCCGGAAATACCACGGACTTCTGATTTGTCCCATTGAAAATTTCGGAGGAGAAAAACATGTTTTATTGTCTTCGCTGGATGTCAGCCTGATGCAACAAAAAGAAGAACTAAGCCTTGCCATTCACAGATATAAAGGAGCCATTTATGATCCTCCCGGGCACAAATACATCCGGAACATTGAACTTGACCGGATACCGAAAATCACCTACCGCATCGGAGGGGTCCTCCTCACAATGGAGCGGATCCTGACAGAAAAAAAAGAACAAATGCTTATCCGTTATTCACTGGAAAAAGCCCCGGAAAAAATTACCCTCCGCTTTAAACCTTTCCTTGCCTTCCGGAACATCCACGGTTTAAGCAAAGCGAACATGTTTGTCAATTCCAAAACAAAAAAGGTGCCCAACGGAATCAGCACCAAACTCTATGAAGGCTATCCCGACCTTTTCCTTCAATTCTGCCGCCAAGCGGAATTCATTCCGGTGCCTGACTGGTATTACGACATTGAATACCTGAAAGAGCTCAACCGCGGCTACGACTACCTGGAAGATCTGTTTGTCCCGGGGTTTTTCGAGCTGGCCCTGGAGCCCGGGCAGTCCGTCATTTTCTCTGCAGGAACACAACAGACCGTTCCGGATTCGCTCGACCAACAATTTTCGGCGGAACTAAAAAATCTTCCCCGGCCTGCTGCCTTTGAAAATTTCCTGCAAATTGCAGCCAATCAGTTCATTCAGCAAAGAAATAAGGAAACCAATATCGTTGCCGGGTTTCCCTGGTACGGCCCCATTACCCGCCAGACCTTCATCGCTCTGCCGGGACTGGCAAAAGCATTAAATAACAAATCATTATATAAAAAGGTGCTGGAAACCTACCTGGGATATTTAAGAGGAGGGTTGTTTCCGGACTACACCGGGGATAAAAATCCGGTTTACCGGATGGCCGATGCCCCCTTATGGTTTATCTGGGCTGTTCAGCATTACATCAAAAGCGGAGCCGACCCTGAAAAAACCTGGAAAAAATACGGGCCGGCCATGAAGGAGATCCTTGAAGCCTACCGGAACGCCGCCCCGGAAATCATCCAAATCACCCCCGAGGGATTGATTCACGCAGAAAAAGAAAATACCGCCCTCACCTGGATGGATGCGTATGCGTCCGGGCAACCCGTTACCCAGCGCAAAGGACTTGCCGTGGAGATCAACGCCTTGTGGTACAATGCCCTCTGTTTCTCCCTTGAAATGGCAAAAACAGCAGGCGACAATACGTTTGTAACCGGATGGAAAAAAATGCCCGCCCAGGTGGAAAAAGCATTTATGGAGACTTTTTGGAACAAAGAACACGAACTGCTGGCCGATGTGGTCTTTCACGGTCAGGCCGACTGGTCCATCCGTCCCAACATGGTCATTGCCGCAGGAATGAACTTTTCTCCCCTGTCCAAAGCACAAAAAAAATCCATCCTGAGCGTGGCAAAACAAAAACTGCTTACCAAACGGGGATTGCGGTCTTTATCGCCCGATCATTTAAGGTACAAAGGATCCGTCAAAGGAGGCCCGGATGCCCGGGGAAGTGCCATCCACCAGGGAGCAGCCTGGCCCTGGCTGATGCAATTCTTTGTGGAAGCCTACCTGCAAATCCACCGGACCGGGGGATTGCCATTTGTCAGGCAACTGATGGAAGTTTTTGAAGAAGAGACTACCCACCACTGTATAGGAACCCTCTCGGAAATGTATGACGGGAACCCACCCCATAAAGCAAAAGGCGCCATTTCCCAGGCATGGAGTGTTGCAGGCGTATTTTATGCCATTGATCTGATCCGGCATTGCCCTAAAAAGAAATGAAGCGGACATGATGGCAAAGCCAGACAAGCGTATGTTTTTAGCATGTGCGCGGCCCATTTTTTACTGTCTAAACAAACAACTATTAAAAATGAAACGAGCCATGAGAAAGAATTTCACACACAGGGGAATGTTTATGTGGCGAGTTCCATGTGTTACCATTAAAAACAAACAATTATAAACACATGAAAATCAATGTTTTAATGTTTGGATGGGAATTTCCTCCCCATATCTCCGGCGGACTGGGAACCGCATGCTACGGATTGACCAAAGGCCTTGCACAATTGAAAGACATTGATATTCTTTTTGTGGTTCCCAAAGCCTATGGCGACGAAAACCCCGACCGGATTCAACTTAAAGGGGCCAATACCATATCCGTCGTCAAACAGGACCTTGAATTCGAAGGGGAGCAAAAGCATCGGAAAATGAAATCCATTGGCGTTCAATCCAATATCATTCCCTATTTAAACGAGGAGGAGTTCTGGCAACAAAAAACCCACCCCCATCCTGCAAAAACCAAATTTGTAAAAACCGATGAGGGACTGAAAATCAATTTCAGCGGAAGTTACGGACCAGGGCTAATGGAGGAGATCAAAAATTATGCCCTGGTGGCTGAAATCATTGCCGCCCAATCCTCCTTTGACCTTATCCATTGCCACGACTGGCTGACATACCGGGCGGGCATGGCTGCAAAAAAAATCACCGGAAAGCCGCTGATCATCCATGTGCATGCCACCGACTTCGACCGGAGCGGAGGAAAAGTAAACCCCC
The DNA here is from genome assembly GCA_018400515.1 of Tangfeifania sp. The sequence goes on along the minus strand of JAGYMR010000140.1, from coordinate 2,279 downwards.
TGGTTTATGCCATGGAACGCCAAGGCATGGAAAAAGCCGATAAAATCATCGCGGTTAGCAATCTGACCAAAAACACCATCGTTGAAAAATACCACATACCTCCGGAAAAGATCGAGGTCATCCACAATGCAGTCGAACCCGTACTCCCGGAAAACCATCTTAAAATCAAAAAAGGGATTCATGAAAAAATGGTCACCTTCCTTGGGAGGATCACCATGCAGAAAGGGCCCGAATTCTTTTTGGAGGCTGCCTGCCTTGTTTTAAAACGGATGAACAACGTGCATTTTGTGATGGCCGGCAGCGGAGACAAAATGGTAGAAATGGTGCAGCGCGCTGCCGAACTGAAAATTGCCGATAAATTCCATTTCACCGGTTTCCTGGAAGGAATGGATGTGAATCAAATGTTCCAACAAACCGATGTTTTTGTAATGCCATCGGTTTCTGAACCTTTTGGAATTGTACCCCTCGAAGCAATACAGGCAGGAGTACCGGTCATCATCTCCAACCAGTCCGGTGTTTCCGAAGTCCTCCAAAATGCCGTAAAAGTGGATTTCTGGGATACCTATGCCATGGCCGATTTTATTTATGGAATACTGAACTACCCTTCCCTTTCCAATACACTGAAAAAATCAGGAAAGAATGAAATAAAAAAATTGAAATGGATCAACGCCGCACGGAAAGTCAAAAAAGTGTATAAAGATGTTTTAACTATATAATCCGGATACTGTAATGAGAGCAATTTGTTTGTTTTTCCAGGTTCACCAGCCTTTCAGGCACCGCCGTTACCGTTTTTTTGACATTGGTAACGAACATTATTATTACGATGATTATGCCAACGAAACCTTTCTCCGGGAACTGGCTGAAAAAAGTTACCTCCCTGCCAACAGGCTTTTCCTGAAACTGGCTGAAAAATTCGGGGACCAATTTAAAATCTCTTTTTCTGTAACCGGATCCGTCCTTGAACAGTTTCAGCTTTACGCTCCCGAAGTCATTGACTCTTTCCGGGAACTCGCAAGAACCGGCTGCGTTGAATTTTTATCTGAAACTTATTCCCACTCCCTGGCCGCCCTCAAAGACAACACCGTTTTTGAACAGCAGGTAAAACTTCATGAGCAAAAAATCGTTGAACTGTTCGGGCAAAAGCCCGCCGTTTTTCGGAATACCGAAATGATCTATTCCGACGACATCGGCGAAAAGGTTCTGGAGATGGGATATAAAGGCATGCTTACCGAGGGGCCCCGCCATGTCCTGGGCTGGAAAAGTCCCAATTACCTTTACATCAGTGCCGCCAACCCGCGGCTCAAAGTACTCATGCGCAATTATAAACTCAGCGACGACATCGCTTTCCGGTTTTCAGACAAAAACTGGTCCGAATTCCCCCTCACCGCGGAGAAATTTACCGGCTGGCTCCACAGGCTAAATAAAAACGAAGAGATCATTAATCTTTTTTTGAGTTACGAATCGTTAGGGAAACAGCAGACCGTGGAGAGCTGTATTTTCAGTTTTTTTAAATCCCTGGCGGAAAACATTGTAAAAGACAATAAATTGAGATTCAGTACCCCATCACGGGCTATCGAAGAATTGCAGCCGGTATCCGTGGTCAGTGTTCCCCATCCCATTTCCTGGGCCGACGAGGAACGTGACCTGACTGCCTGGCTGGGCAATGAAATGCAGAAAGAGGCACTGGAAAAACTTTACAAAATGGCCCCAGGCATGCAAAGGTGCCATGACCCGGGATTGATAAAAGACTGGAACTGCCTCCAGGCCAGTGACCATTTTTATTACATGTCAACAAAATATTTCTCGAGAGGGGAAACACAAAGCTATTTAAACCCTTTTAATTCCCCTTATGAGGCATTTATCAATTACATGAATGTTTTAAGCGATTTTGAAATAAGACTGAATGCTGCCGTTTCAAAAGCGGAGCCCGACCAAAAAATCGCGGCTTTGCACAAAATGATCGAAGAGAAAGACGAAAAAATTCAAAAAATGGAAGCCGAACTGACACGACTTAAGAAAATGGACTCCCTGGTACCACCGAAGAAAAACAAAAGAAAAAAATAACCGGCAAAAAGAATCCTTTTTTGATGTTTTTTTTTGTTACTCCGCCTTAGAAGATCATCCCGGATACATAAAAATCTGTTGGCGCCCCCTCCGTGGATTTCACCTCAATTTAATGTGTTATTTTCTCTGGCATTTAAATAAAAATGTATTTTTGCAGCTTAAATAAGCTCTTTGAAACCAGTTTTTTCATTCGAATAAAATTAAATTTAATGATT
>JAGYMR010000014.1 GCA_018400515.1 Tangfeifania sp. | reverse complement strand
TTTCATTCGTATCTGTTTTTAATTTTCACCGGCAACGTTTGGAACGCACATAAAAAGATCCATGCTTTTGCCTGAACAATATTTGCCATGCTTGTCGCATTCAATGCATTTACAATTTTCAGCGGGACCACGCAGCCATCGCATACGTTTTAATCATACCCCATTGAACCAGTTTTTCCCTGCCCGTTGAAATCAAAAAACATCCCGCTTTACTTCAACAAAACTATGCATTCGGGGAGAACATAAAAATGAAATTTATCACCGTTTAGCGGGAGGGAGTACCAATTTTTCATTAAATTGCAATCATATTCAGAATCAAAAAATGAACGAACATTTCAAACACGTCAACCTGGAATACCTGGAAGAAATTGCGGGAGGGGACGCTCAGTTTAAAAAAGAGCTCATCCAGATTTTTTTAAAGCAGGTTCCGGAATTTGTTTCCAACATGCATCAATTTCTTACGCAAAAAGACCACAGTTCGTTAGCCAAAGAGGCGCATACCGCCAAATCCTCTGTACTAATATTCAACATGGAAACGACGGGGCGCACCCTGAAAAAAATTCAACTGCTGGCTGAAAAAGAGGATACCCACCCCATTCCTGCGTTGATACAGGAAGTCGAGACAGCCCTTGAAGGAGCCTCCACCGAGCTTAGCACCTATTTAAAAACGCTTTAAGCCCGGGAACACCGGGAGTCTCTGTTTTCCCCTGATTCCCGGTATTTTTCGGTATTCCGGCCAACAATCCCGTCCACCAGAGCGGTAAAGTTTTCCTGAAGCGCAGGCATTTCCCGGCTTCAGGCCGGCATCAGTTTTTAAAAATCAGACCATCCCCTTCCCGGTCAATTTCAATCGGTTTTGATTTATCAACCGCTCCAGCGAGAACCTTCCTTGACAATTCATTCAGGACATATTTTTGAAGGATCCGTTTTACGGGCCGCGCGCCGTAATGAGGATCATACCCTGTTTCGGCCAGCCAGCGGATGGCCGGCCCGGTAATCCGGATCTGAATATCGCTGCCCGACAAACGCTGCACCACCTGGTTGAACTGCAGGCGGACAACCTCATTGATGTCTTCCTTCGTAAGAGGTGTAAAGACAATGGTATCATCGATCCTGTTTAAAAATTCAGGGCGGATGGATTTGCGCAAAAGATCGAGGAGTTTTTTCCGCGTCTCTTCCAGTACAATCTCCTGATTTTCCTGTTGCATTTTCTCCATGCTTTCCTGAATGATGTGCGACCCCAGATTGGAGGTCATGATAATGAGGGTATTTTTAAAATTGACCGTCCGCCCCTTATTATCGGTCAGCCTCCCGTCATCGAGGACCTGCAGCAGTACATTGAAAACATCGGGGTGGGCTTTCTCGATTTCATCGAACAGGACAACCGAATAGGGTTTATGCCTTACCGACTCGGACAGCTGACCGCCCTCTTCGTACCCTACATATCCCGGAGGGCTTCCGATAAGCCTGGTAACGGAAAATTTTTCCTGGTATTCCGACATATCGATCCGGGTCATCATATTTTCATCATCGAAAAGGTATTCCGCCAGCGCTTTGGCCAGTTCCGTTTTTCCGACCCCGGTGGATCCCAGGAAAATAAACGAACCAATGGGACGTTTCTCGTCCTGCAAACCTGCACGACTCCTCCGTACAGCATCCGATACGGCAGCAATGGCCTCATCCTGTCCGACCACCCGCTCATGCAGAGCTTCCTCCATGTGAAGCAACTTTTCACGTTCGCTTTGCAACATTTTCGCAACAGGGATTCCGGTCCAACGGGCAACCACCTCAGCGATATCTTCGGCTTCCACTTCCTCTTTGATCAGGCTTTCGCCAGCCTTCATTTTTTTCAGCTCTTCCTGCAGGGTTTCAATTTCCGCCTCCGCCTCTTTTATCTTTCCATACCGCAATTCAGCCACTCGTTCATAATTTCCCTGCCGTTCGGCTTCTTCCGATTCGATGCGAAAATCCTCAATTTCCGATTTCTTCTTCTGAATGGCATTGATCACCGATTTTTCACTTTCCCATTTGGCCCTTAACCTTGACTGCTCCTCTTTCAGATTGGAAATTTCCGCTCCCAGTGAGGCCAGTTTTTTATCATCCTTTTCCCGTTTGATGGCTTCACGCTCGATCTCCAACTGTTTCACCCGGCGGTCGATCTCATCAAGCTCTTCAGGAACGGAGTCCATTTCAAGCCGTAACCGGGCGGCTGCTTCATCCATCAGATCGATGGCTTTATCGGGTAAAAAACGATCGGTAATGTACCGCTGAGAAAGCTCCACGGCGGCAATAATGGCATCATCTTTTATCCGCACTTTGTGATGGCTTTCGTAACGCTCTTTGATTCCCCGCAGGATAGAGATGGCGTTCAGCCTGTCAGGTTCATCAACATGTACCACCTGAAACCGGCGCTCCAGCGCCTTGTCTTTCTCAAAATATTTTTGATACTCTCCAAAGGTTGTTGCTCCGATAGCCCTCAGTTCTCCGCGGGCCAGTGCAGGTTTGAGAATATTTGCCGCATCCATGGCACCTTCACTTTTCCCGGCCCCGACGAGCGTATGGATCTCATCAATAAATAAAACAACGGTCTCATTTGAATTCACGACCTCGTGAACCACCGCTTTGAGCCGCTCTTCAAATTCCCCCTTGTATTTTGCACCGGCAACCAGAGCGCCCATGTCAAGGGAAAAAATTTGTTTTGTTTTCAGATTTTCCGGAACATCGCCGCGGACAATCCGGTGCGCCAATCCCTCGGCAATGGCCGTCTTTCCGGTGCCAGGCTCACCAATTAATATGGGATTGTTTTTTGTACGCCTCGAAAGGATCTGCAGAATGCGCCGGATCTCCTCATCGCGGCCAATTACAGGATCCAGTTTTCCTGAACGGGCCCGTTCATTGAGATTCATGGCAAAACGATTCAATGAATTGAACCTGTCTTCAGCCGTCGGACTGTCCACCTTCGAACCTTTCCGAAGCTCCTGCACAGCTTTTTTCAGATCACCGGCAGTAATCCCGTTATCTTTCATTAAACGGCTCACAGAATCATTGGCCTGCAAACATGCCAGCAAAATATGCTCTGCCGAAACATACTGATCACCCATTTCCCCCGCCAGGGAAAGTGCTTTCTGCAATACACGGTTCACAGTGGAGGAGAGGTATTGCTCTCCCCCCGTTACCTGTGGATAGGATTCAATGATCTTGTCCAGAGCCTGTTGAAAAACAGCCGTATCCACCCCCATCTTTTTTAAGAGGAAATCCACCACATTTTCGGCAGAATGCATCAACCCCTTTAAAAGATGTCCGGTTTCAATGGCCTGTTGGTTGTATCCCCCGGCAACCTGAAAAGCATGCTGAATGGCTTCCTGTGCTTTTATCGTAAAATTATTTAAATTCATACAAACCTCCTTTTTAATCCGGAGAACAACAAAAAACAAACCATAACAAACTGAAAGACAATATGACAAATTTAAATCCGCCTCCAACCGGATTCAATGAAATATTTGCCGGAAAGGGGGAGCGAAAGTGATTTTTTGACAGAAAAAAACAGGAATGAACCCCATCCCTGTTTTCTTAATCGAACCAAATTTATTCTCTATGAAAAAACATTGTTGTTTTTTGCTCTTTCAAAAATAAAAATAAAAAAACCTTTTCAGGGAATCATTCGCGTTAAAGAATGTTAACACTTCATTTTCAAAAAGATAAAAACCATTCTTTTTTAGTGTACTTCCCGGGATTTTTTATCTTTGCGGTGGCTGAAAAAGGCAATGTTTTTAAACGCAGGAAACATGACACGCGTTCAAAAAAAAGACGGTTGTAAAATCACCCCCGGGAGGATCACTAAAAAAAACAGTGTTAAATCACCCGCAGGAATTGCACCGGATTATTTGGATTTATTTTAAATATGAAAAAATAAAATTATTTTAGCACCTTATTTGTAAAATAGACATTTATTAATAATTAAAAAACAGATTTATGACAAAACATGTATATACTTTTGGCGCCGGAAAAGCCGAAGGTAAGGCGAACATGAAGAACCTCCTGGGAGGAAAAGGGGCAAATCTTGCTGAAATGAACCTGATTGGTGTACCGGTACCCCCGGGGTTTACCATTACCACGGAAGCATGCACCATGTACAATGAAGAAGGTCAGGAAAAAACTTTCGCGACCATCAGGTCAGAGGTTGAAGCAGCGGTTCGCCAAATTGAGGAACTGACGGAGACAAAATTTGGCGACAAGGAGAATCCCTGTTTGGTGTCGGTTCGTTCAGGAGCCCGGGTATCCATGCCGGGAATGATGGATACAGTGTTAAATCTGGGGATGAATAACGACGCGGTGGAAGGCATTACCAGGAAGTCTGGGAATTCAAGGTTTGCCTGGGATTCATACCGCCGTTTTGTGCAAATGTATGGCGACGTGGTGATGGATATGAAACCGGCCAGCAAAGAGGAAAATGACCCGTTTGAAGAGATCATTGAAGCACTGAAAGAGGAGAAAGGGATCGATCTGGACACCGAATTCACCACAGAAGATTTGCAGGAGCTGGTAAAACGATTCAAAGCCGCCATCAAAAAAATCACAGGAAAGGATTTTCCCACCGATCCCTGGGAGCAACTCTGGGGAGCCATTGCGGCTGTTTTCAACAGCTGGAACAACCCGCGGGCCACGTACTACCGCCGCATGGAACAAATTCCCGATGAGTGGGGAACTGCGGTCAATGTTCAGGCCATGGTCTTTGGTAACATGGGGGACACCTCCGCCACCGGCGTTGCCTTTACCCGTGATGCAGCCACAGGCGAAGACGTATTTAACGGCGAATACCTGATCAATGCCCAGGGTGAAGATGTGGTAGCCGGTATCCGGACCCCCCAGGAAATCACCCTTGCAGGATCACGGAAATGGGCAAAACTCCAGGGAATCAGCGAAGAAGAGCGTGCATCCAAGTATCCTTCGCTGGAGGAAACCATGCCTGAACTTTTCAAGCAACTGGACGATACACAGCAAAAACTGGAAGACCATTACAAAAATATGCAGGACCTCGAATTTACTATCCAGGAAGGTAAATTGTGGTTGCTGCAAACCCGTAACGGCAAACGCACCGGTCCGGCCATGGTGAAAATCGCGGTGGATATGCTGGAAGAAAAAATTATTGATGAAAAGACGGCACTGTCGCACATCGACGCCAATAAACTTGATGAGCTGCTGCATCCCGTATTTATTCCCTCCGCACTAAAATCAGCCACTGAGATGGCAAAGGGATTGCCGGCCTCCCCGGGAGCTGCTACCGGACAGGTAGTGTTCTTCGCCGACGAAGCTTCAAAATTTGATGCTTCGATTCTTGTCCGTGTGGAAACTTCCCCTGAAGACCTGGAGGGAATGCATATTGCCAGAGGAATTTTAACCAGCCGCGGGGGAATGACCTCCCATGCCGCCGTTGTTGCTCGGGGAATGGGGAAATGCTGTGTCTCCGGTGCCGGCGCGGTCAAGATCAATTACAAAACCCGTGTGATGACCATTGACGGCAAAGAATTTAAAGAAGGGGACTGGATCTCCCTCGATGGATCCACCGGGAAAGTTTACGAGGGAAAAGTCGACACCAAAAATCCCGACATGAGTGGGGACTTTGCCAAGATTATGGATCTGGCTGAAAAATATACCCGGATGAGCGTCCGGACCAATGCCGACACCCCCAACGATGCCAAAATTGCACGTAAATTCGGGGCCAAGGGAATCGGGCTCTGCAGAACGGAGCACATGTTCTTTGAAGGTGACCGCATTAAAGCCATGCGGGAAATGATCCTTGCCAAGAATGAAACCGACCGGCGCAAAGCACTGGATAAACTGCTCCCCTATCAGCGGGAGGATTTTGAAGGAATCCTCGAAGCCATGGGTGGGTATGGTGTTACCATCCGTCTGCTGGATCCGCCATTACATGAATTTGTTCCGCATGAAGAGGCCAACCAGAAAGAGATGGCCCAGGAAATGGGAATCTCTCCCGATGACGTAAAAGCGCTGGTGGATGACCTGCATGAATTCAATCCCATGCTCGGACACCGCGGCTGCCGGCTGGGGAACACCTATCCTGAAATTACGGAAATGCAGGCCAGAGCCATCATTGAAGCGGCAGTCAATCTGAAACAAAAAGGGGTGGATGCCCGTCCGGAAATTATGGTTCCCCTCATCGGAACTGTTCAGGAATTAAAACTGCAGTCGGATATCATTCATGAGGTGGCTGAAAAAGTTTTTGAAGAAAAAGGAACCAAAGTGGATTACCTGGTCGGGACCATGATCGAAGTGCCGCGCGCAGCTGTTACTGCCGACAAAGTCGCCGAAGTTGCGGAGTTCTTCTCCTTTGGCACCAATGACCTGACGCAGATGACCTTTGGGTATTCACGCGACGATGCCGGCAAATTCCTGCCCGTTTACCTTGAAAAAGGCCTTCTGAAGGACGATCCTTTCCAGGTGCTCGACCAGGAAGGTGTTGGCCAGTTGGTGCAAATGGGTGTTGAAAAAGGACGCAGCGTAAAGTCCGACCTCAAAGTGGGAATTTGCGGAGAGCACGGAGGTGAGCCTTCATCCGTTATGTTCTGCGATGGCGTAGGAATGGACTATGTGAGTTGTTCGCCCTACCGTGTACCCATCGCCCGGGTCGCTGCAGCGCTGGCAAATATCAATAAGTAATTCCCCCGGGGAAAACATGCAGGTGCCGCCCGTCATGGCGGTTTTAAATACCGGTGCATGTCCCTTTGGAATGAAAACCAGCAAACAGCAAAATTTTAAATGTAAAAAGCAAAGCACTAAATACTTACTTGCAGACTACGAAAAAGAGGCGGTCTTTTGGGACCGCCTCTTTTTTCCTGAAATCGCCTCAGGGATTTGCCCGGATAAAAACGGGCGCTATTGCCCCAGGAAAGAAATTCCCGGATCAGGGAGCAGCCGGATGCTTCTAATTGTAAGAGAGCTCCCTCTTTTGCAGCATCCGGTAAATAGTCGATTTTCCGATCCCCAGCTTGGAGGCCACCAGCCGCACGTTCTGATTGTATTTACCGAGAAAATGCTGCACAATTTCATGATTGTACTCATCCAATGTCTTTTCATTCGACAAAAGATTTTCCATGTTTCCTTCCACACTCATGTTCAGGTGAGCAGGCTTAATGGTATCTGAATTGGTCATGACACATGCCAGCTCCATCACCGCTTTTAGTTCGCGGATGTTCCCCGGGTAATGATATCCAAGCAACATTTGCCGTGCCTCCTCTGAAATGTTCTTGGGCTCCATGTTATTTTCCCGGCAAAATTCATTCACAAAATGCTTTGCAAGCAAAATAATATCGTTCCCTCTTTCCCGTAAGGGGGGAAGTTCAATGGGAAGCCCAAGAAGCCGGTAGTATAGATCCTGCCTGAATTTACCCTCGGAAACCAATGACGGAAGATTTTTGTGTGTTGCTGTAAGGATTCGTACATCCAGTGGAATTAGCTCTTTCCCGCCCAGGCGGGTAAGCTCCCGCTCCTGGATGACCCTTAAAAGCTTTGCCTGTAAATTAATGTCCAGATCGGCAATCTCATCTAAAAACAAGGTACCCATATTTGCCTGCTCAAATTTACCTGTTTTCATAAAATCAGCCCCGGTAAAAGCGCCTTTCTCATGACCAAAAAGCTCACTTTCCACCAACCCCTCGGGAATGGCCGAAACATTAACCGCTACAAAAGGCTTATTGCTGCGTTTAGAATTATAATGAATCCCTTTGGCAACCAACTCCTTTCCTGTTCCGGTCTCCCCGTAAATGGAAACAGAGATGTTGGTCTGAACGGCCTTTTCCATCAGATTAAAGACATGGTCAATCTCCCGGCTGTTCCCTTTCATTAATTTCCGGAAATGATACCGCTCCTTAATGGCATCTTTCAAACGGGTGTTCTCCTTCTTCAGCTCATCCGAATGGTAAATGTTTTTTATGATATTCGTGAGCTTTTCCCGGGTGTCAGGAGCTTTGGTAATGTAATCGTAAGCCCCGTTCTTCATTAATTCAATGGCGGTGCTAATGCTTTCCTGCGCCGAAATGATAATCACGTGGGTCTGAGGGGACTTTTTCTGAATCTCTTTTAACACTTCATGACCGGTCATGTCAGGAAGGGTATAATCAAGCGTCAAAACATCGGGCTGACTGTCGAGGTTGGCAATACAATCCCTCCCGTTGTAATACACCTTTACCTGGTAGTTTTGATCGTCCAGTTGCTTTTTAAGTACCTGGGCATAAAGCTTGTTGTCTTCGACAATGAAGACTTTGTAGCGAATGTTTTTTGGGTTCATCATCTTCAATTTTGATTAAATCGTCATCCACGGTTTGTAAATCTTGTACCAATTTAGGAATTTTTTTTGAATTTTTTCCCTTTTTGAGACAAAATTTTATTTTTGAAACAAAAATCAACAATAAATCCGAAGAGACGGGGCCCTGAGATTCTTTTCAGGAAGGCGGTCCGGGAATAAAAAAACCTCAAAAGTGTTCAGCACCTCCCTTCTCCGTCAACAGAAGTGCCATCAGGCAAAGTAAAGTACCGGATTTTTAAGGCAGCCTGAAATCCATACACCGGAAACTGGTTAACCGGGACGCCGGCAAAAACCCGGAAGAAAAAAACGGGATGGATCGCACATAACAAAAATGAATTATTATTTTTATCGCAAAAGAAAATGATGGACTACAAAGCATTTCACAAATTATCTTACGGTTTATACATTATTGCCACCAAAGCCAACGGCAAAAAAGCGGGATACATAGGCAATACTGTTTTTCAGGTCACTTCCAAGCCCCCGCGCGTTGCCATAAGCTGCCACAAAAACAATTTTACCACCGGAAAAATCCTGGAAAGCAAAATTTTTTCTGTTTCTGTCCTGAAAAAAGAAGCCGACACTTCCCTGATTGGCAGTTTTGGATTCATGTCGAGTGAAAAAACGGATAAATTCGAGCCTGTTGAAACAACAACGGCTGTAACGGGGGCTCCTGTGGTACTGGACGGATCCGTTGCCTGGTTTGACTGCCGGGTGGTATCCACCCACGACGTGGGATCGCATCTGTTAATTATCGGTGAAGTGCAGGAGAGCAGGATAATCGCGGATGAAGACTCCCTTACATACGATTATTACCGGGAAAAATACAAAATGCTTGCGCCCAAAAATGCGCCCACCTATATTGAAAAAGAAAAGCTGGAAAGCGAAGAGAAGGAAAAACCGGAGGCCGAAAATACCCCGGAGTCTGAAGCAAAGGAGGAGCAACAGGAAAAAGCAGCCACCTATGTTTGCACTATTTGCGGCTATGAGTACAACCCGGCAGAAGGAGATCCGACCGCGGGGATTCCTCCGGGTACCCCTTTCGTGGATTTACCCGAAGATTACAGGTGTCCCATCTGCAATGCAGGGAAGGAGTATTTTAGGAAAAGTGAATAATTTCATCTGCAAATCACGGGGGTGAGAGCCATAAAAAAAGGCCCTGCCAAGGGCCTTCTACTGCTAATAACGCTCACTTAAAAATAAACTACAAATCATGATGAGAGCCATCACAATAGGGTTTATTTTTTGAATGCTTGCACATGCAAAGCCAGGCATCCTGTTTTTCCTCCACGGAAAAGCTAACCGGAGATAGGCCGGTCCCCTGATGGGAGCCGTCGCAGAACGGCTGATTACTGCTTCTCCCGCAGGAACACCAAAAATAGGTTCCCGGTTCAAGTGTTACTTTCTTTGGAGCTTTCGCTGCAATTTTTGGTTCCTTCATAGTTTGAAATTCTTTTTATAATTCGACAAAAAACTCAATCCACGTATTTGTAAGCAATTACCCGGTCATCAAAAAAAGTGGGGACAAGCACCCAGTTGTATTTGAGGGCAAAGTCGATATCAGCCGTATTTACCTTCTGCTCAGCGGAATCATGGATTTTAACGGTATGCCCCTCTTTATGAACAAAAATCCGTCCGCCCCAGTTGGAAAAGACAAATTCCCCTGCACTGTTTTTTTCCAGCCCGTCAACCCCGCCGGTATCTTTCACGACCGGAACAATCTTTTTGGAATTGATCTCCACCTGGAAAATATGTTTATCGCCCACGAAAATTTTCCCGTCTTCTGCCAGCAATCCATTGGGGCTTTCGAAGGGAGCCCCCTCAAGCCATTTGAAAAGTTGTCCCTCCCGGAGAAGGTAAATGGCGTTGCCCCGGCTGTCCGAGACAAAGACCGTCCCTGTAACATCCGAAGCCGTCACATCGTTCAGGAATTCGGCATCCGGAGCTTCATATTTTTTCAGTATCTGCCGGTGTTCGATATCAATTTCCACCAACCGGTCGATGTCGGCAACATACAGTTTTCCTTCAAAAAGGGCCATCCCCTTGGGAGCATTTAAATGCTCTATCCATTTGAAATCCTTCACACTCCCATCCGGATTTAAAACAGTAATAAAACCGTTTCCGTCTTTTTCGGAGGGGTCTCCATTGATATTCGCCACATAAATTACATCCCGTTGTTCATCATAAAGCACGGACTCCGGGGTTTTCAGTTCAACGGAAGTTTCCCAGACCTTTTCCAGCTGCTGGCCGTGCGTGTTTAATGCCGCGAAAGCCAAGAACATAAACAATAAATAAAGAAAAAAAATCTTCATAACCACAAATAATTTTCAAATTTTAAACCACTTTTTAGCGTTTAAAATTTACTAATTATTTATTAATTAACCAATTAAATTTTCCTTCCGGATGCAACGGCCGGACAACCCGCTGTCTGGAACCCATTAACTGAATTTGGTGCTGATCAATTTAATGAACTCATCGCGGGTGGCATTTTTCTGAAAAGCCCCCGTAAAATCGGAGGTCGTTGTAATGGAGTGCTGTTTTTGAATTCCCCGCATTTGCATGCAAAGATGCTGCGCCTCGATAACAACGGCAACGCCCAGGGGTTTTAATGTTTCATGAATGCACTCCTTGATTTGGGTGGTAAGTCGTTCCTGCACCTGCAAGCGGCGGGCAAAAACATCCACCACCCGGGCAATCTTGCTAAGTCCGGTAATCGTTCCGTTGGGTATGTAGGCCACATGCGCTTTCCCGAAAAAAGGGAGCAGGTGGTGTTCGCACATGGAATAAATCTCAATATCTTTGACAATGACCATTTGCCGGTAATCCTCTTTAAACATGGCCGAGCGCAATATTTCCACAGGATCGGTTTTATATCCCTGCAGAAGAAATTGCATGGCTTTAGCCACCCGTTCGGGGGTCTTATCAAGGCCCTCCCTCGAAATATCCTCCCCAATCAGGGAAAGAATGTTTTTATAATTTTCAGCCAGCTGATCGGTTTTGGTCTGGTCAAACACCTCGATCTTCTCATACCCGTTGGAATCGGCAATTTCAGGTGAACACATATGCTTTTCAATTAAATTTCTTACAAAGATTAACTTTTTTTCATAAAATGAGTAAGAATGTATGAATGGTTTTGTTAATTTAAAAAATTCACAAAGATACCGGTTATGAAGATTTTAATTACCGCAGCAACCTGGATGGAAGTAAAGTTATTGGCCGACGAGCTGGATTTCATTCGTGAAAAAGACAAGGGACTGAGGGAATACAGGCTTAACGGAAAAGAAATCGACATTCTGATAACAGGGATCGGAACCACCTTTACCACGTTTCACCTTACCCATACACTTCAGCAGCATGCCTACAACATGGTTATCAACCTGGGGATTGCCGGTAGCCTGAATCCCGGGTTAAAAATCGGGGAGGTAGTCAATGTTGTCACCGAAGAATTTGCCGACCTCGGCATTGAAAAGAGAGAAGAATTTCTCACCTTGTTTGAATCGGGATTCCTCGATTCGAATGAATTCCCCTTTGAAAACGGCATGCTGAAAGCCACCGGCAGTGAAAATTGGCTTTCGCTCAAAGAAGTACATGGGGTTACGGCGAACATTTCGCATGGAAAAAGCACAAGCATCAACGAAATCCGGCAAAAATACGGGGCGGATGTGGAGTCCATGGAAGGAGCAGCCGTTTTTTTTGTTTGCCTGAACCTGAAGGTTCCCTGTTATCAAATCCGGGCCATCTCCAATTATGTGGAACCCCGGGACCCTGTCAAATGGGACATTCCCCAGGCTTTGATCAACTTAAAGTCCATCCTTCTTAAACTTCTGGACAACCTTTCGGTGCCCGTCTGCTGATTTTGCTATTTTTGTGCAAAATTCAAAAAAATGGATCTTACACTGGGATTTTCGACCTGTCCGAACGACACCTTCATTTTTGACCCAATGATTCATAAAAAGGTAGATACAGAGGGACTCTCTTTTAAAACGCACCTGGCGGATGTGGAATCTTTAAACAAAGATGCTTTTGATGGCCTGCTCGACATTACAAAACTCAGTTACCACGCCTATCTTTTCGCGGCAAAGGATTACCAGCTGCTTACTTCAGGAAGTGCTTTGGGACGCAATAACGGTCCCCTGCTTATTTCAAAGTCAAGAATCTACCCGGACGAAGTGCCTGACCTGAAGGTGGCCATCCCCGGAAAATTTACTACCGCCCATTTACTTTTCAGCATTGAATACCCGGTGGTGAAAGAAAAAAAAGAATTTCTTTTCTCCGACATTGAAGAAGCGATCCTTGAAAAAGAGGTGGATGCCGGAGTAATCATTCATGAAAACCGTTTTACTTACAAGCAGAAAGGATTGAAAAAGATATTGGATCTGGGGGAAAACTGGGAAACCAGGACCCAATATGCCATCCCTTTGGGGGGAATTGCCATTCGACGTGCACTCGACCCAAAAATTCAGCAAAAAGTCAACCGCGTGCTTCAGCGCAGCATCGATTTCGCATTCAAAAATCCCCGTTCCGGTTATCCTTTCATCAAAAAACATGCCCGGGAAATGGAGGAGGCCGTCATAAAAAAACACATCGGCCTGTATGTAAACGCATTTACAAAAGACCTCGGAGAGGAAGGGAAAAAGGCCATAGAAAAACTGTATAAAGAAGCTTGCCGGGCAGGAGTCACTCCCTCCGTCCCGCAAAACATTTTCATTGCCTGACTCCTCACCACAGGGAGGATGACACGAATAAAGGAATTTTTCCCCAACCGGCTGTTAATATAAATTTTTTAAAAAGCAAACAATAATACGGAAACAGCGCAGTTAATAATACATCCAACAGGCCGGAAAAAAGAATACCAAATTAAACCGCTTTAGAAGCATGATAGTAATTACAGGTGCTGCCGGATTTATTGGCAGCTATTTAACAGGAAAACTTAATCAGGCCGGATACACCGACCTTGTATTGGTTGACCGTTTTGACGACCCCTCCAAAGATTTCAACCTTGTAAAAAAGAACTACCGAAAACGCATTGACAGGGATCATTTTTTCGCCTGGCTGATAAAAAATGCGGCGCATGTTGATTTCATCTTTCACATGGGGGCCAGGACCGATACGGTTGGACAGGAACCCCAGCTCTACAAACAGTTGAACCTGATTTACTCCCAGCGCCTGTGGAATATTTGTTCTGAAATACAGGTACCACTTCTTTATGCCTCTTCTGCCGCGACCTATGGAAACGGAGAAGTGGGATTTTCTGATTCACACAGCAAAGTTACGAATCTGACCCCGCTTAACCTGTATGGGTGGTCAAAACACGATTTTGATGTATGGGCTTTAAACCAGACACGGACCCCGCCCTTTTGGACCGGGTTAAAATTTTTCAATGTGTATGGCCCCAATGAATACCATAAAGGAAGAATGGCCTCCGTGGTGCTGAACGCCTTCAAAACCATCCGGCAAAACGGGAAAATGAAACTTTTCCGCTCGCACCACCAGGATTATAAAGATGGGGAGCAAAGCCGCGATTTTATCTATGTCGATGACATCGCGGAGGTTATGTTGTTTTTTATGCATCACCAGAAAAAGCCCGGCATCTACAATGTAGGTACCGGCAAAGCCCGTTCATTCATTGAACTGACCAACGCTGTTTTTGACAGTTTGAATATTCCTTCGGAAATATCATTCATCGATACTCCGGTGGATTTACGGGGCAGGTATCAGTATTTCACCGAAGCTGAAATAGAAAAACTCAGGGACATTGGTTATACCCGGGAGTTTACTCCCCTGGAGGAGGGGATTGAGGCTTACGTGGGAAAATACCTCCTGGAGGAAGCGTGTTATTAAAAAACGTTTAGAAAAGCAAACGGGCTGGCAGGTTCAGCTGGTTGATCTTCCGGAGCGCAACTGCAAATAATTCTCCAGAAGCAGCAGTAGGGAAGATGCCAGGAGAATCCCCGCAATACTGGCAGGAAGAGTTTCCAGTTTCGAGGCGAGTTGCTGATATCCCGAAGAAATCGCTTCCCTTCCGGCACCGTTCAAATAACTGAACGTGCTTTCTCCTGCACCGGCATCGCCCGACAAAAAGATCCCGACAAGATACAAGCCAGCGAAAAGGGCCAGAATGATCCAAAATCCCCTTCCCAGCACCGGTGCTTTTTTGACCTGCTCCAGTGCAGCCTTTTCCTGAAAAATGCGGTGCATTACCCGGGCAGAAAAATCCTTCCCGGGCGACTCGGGTTGCATGCTTTTTAACAGCTTTTTTAATTCCTGATCTTTATCGGTTGTTTCCATTTTTTTCGAATGTTTATATGTTTATCCTTTTTAATTCTCCCATACCCCTTTTAACAATGGTTCCAGTTTTTTCCTGATCCGG
The DNA here is from genome assembly GCA_018400515.1 of Tangfeifania sp. The sequence goes on along the minus strand of JAGYMR010000014.1, from coordinate 7,980 downwards.
TACAGCCTGACTTTAGTATTGCTGACCGAAAGGCCTGTTACTGTACTGATCTCTTCAACCGTCTGTTCTTCAAAATAATAAAGAAGAACCAAGGTATACTCCTCTTCCGGGAGTTTTTTCAGCGCCGCCTGAATATATTTCGCACGGTTCTCTTCCGGAGAACCCTCCAGATTCATCTCCCCTGCCTCCCCGGTTATCTGCACATCATCGGCAGAAACAAAACGATGCTTTTTCTTCCGCGTTTCTGAAATGCAGGTGTTATAAGTAATCCGGTACAACCAGGTGGAAAACCGGGACTTCCCCTTAAACTTACCAAGGGACCGGTAGGCCTTTAAAAAACTTTCCTGCGCCATCTCTTCCGCATCCTCCCGATTTTTAAGAACTTTCAGGGCAATGGAAAAAACAATATCCTGGTACCGCTCAACGATAAAGGAAAAGTAATTGGTCTGCCCTGCCAGCACCTTCTCTATATAATAGTGATCGTCTTTGCTGTTTTCCATCATTGCATTCGTTAGTAACTTTTTAGGGCCTGGCAAAAAATCCCGTTAAAATTGTATGCTCTTTGCCTCAGGCATTTTTTCAGGAGCGGATGGAACGCCCTTTAATCCTCAGGTTTATAATTTTCAACCTCTATCGTGCCTGTTTCGTTCTTTTAGACGGAAAAATTCCTTTCCGGTTACAAATTTTTGCAAAAGGAGAAAAAAAATGTAACCGGTGATAATCCGTTGCGTCAAAAGATCAGAAATTCTTTTAAAAATTTAAAGTCATGGTCGAAATTTTTGTTCCCTTATCATTTTTTCTGGCAATTTTTGCCATCTTGTATGTTTACTGGACGACCCGTTCAAAGGAGCGGCTTGCGTTAATCGAAAAAGGAGCCGATGCCCGTATTTTTAAAAAATCACCGGCAAAATATGTTCTGCTCAAGTGGGGAATATTTTTAATCGCTCTTGCCGCAGGTGTCATAACAGGATTTTTGCTGTCGAAGGTAATGAATGAAGTGGCCGCCTTCTTCACCATGATCCTCTTTTTCGGAGGACTCGGTTTAATTGTGGCCCATTTCATCACCAATGCCCTAACCAAAAAGAAAGAAGAGGAGTAACCCGCCTTATTCACAATGAAATTTTATCATTTTTTTGATGGCAGCCGTGCACACCGGGCAAAACCGGCGGGCATGGTTGCTTTTCATCCGGCAGTTCATCGCAGGACTGTAAATGTCCTGCGCCATGTAACCGCCCCCCTCAAACACCCCGACGCAGTTCCGGTATTTTTCCCCGCGGGGAGTGGGAACAGGGATGGAATCGGAAACCATCGATGACCATTTGCTTTCGAAACGGACCAGGGTGGTCAGGTTGGGTTCCCAAGGTTCCACCTCCTTATTGTAAAAGTCCTCATAGGCCACCTCCGAGGTATAATATTCATCCCCCAACCCCGCAAAACCATGTCCGAATTCATGCACAAATACCTCTTTTGTTTGGGGATTTCCGGAAGAACACACATTTAAAAAATTATAAAAACCGCCCCCACCATAACGTTCTGTATTTACCAGCAGGTATAGCTGGTCGTAGGGGACCCCTGCGACCGCATCATAAACGGATTTCATATCGCTGGTGGTTAAGTAGCGGGGAACATTAAAAGTATAAAACGTGCTACTAAAAAAAGTATTCCGGTAAGTATGCTCTCCGGGAATGTCGGTCCCTGACTCAGCGGAAGGGGTAAAAACCGCCGTTACATTAAAATGATCCTGCTCCGATTTGAAGGGTTCAACATCAAACAGATACCCCGAAACCCTGCGGGCATCTTCGAAAAACTTCCCGGTTTCCTCCCGTGTGTACCCCTCGGCAAGAATCACCAGATCCACCTTTTTGGCGGGGGAACCGTTTTCGAGAATGCTGACGCTTTTATGGTCCGGCGGGGTTTCCTCCAGAATAAAATAGTCATCCGGGTCCACCGCCATTTGAAAAATGGTCTTAAAATGCCCATTCCACTGCCGGGCATCGATCTCAAGCCTGACCTTCTTTTTAGGAAAAGGAAAAACAACCGCCTGATAAAAGGTCTTTTGGACCGTTTTGGCTTCGGCAGTGGTCTGCCACTCCTGAAAAAGGGTGGAAAACCCCCTGGAAAAGATCAACCGGTCCGATGGTGCATCATAAACCCTGTAACGGTAGGTCCCGTATCCAAAAGGACTGATCAGGTTTGTTTTTGAGCCCCCCCAGCAGGGTTCCTTTTTCATCTGTTGCGGATAAACAGTAACTTCTTCCGCATGGCCTCCCAGCAAAAAATCAAAGCGCAACGCGCTCTCTTCAAAATAGTGCCGGAAATCTGCCTGTCCCGAAGAAATTAACGGAAAAAACAAAAGAATAAAAAGAAACTTCCGTTTCATATCGCGGCATTTATTATTTTTGGCTAAAATTAACAATATAATCAAAACGGAAAATGCGGTCGGTCTATAATTTTCTATTGGAGCTCATTCGCGAAATTGGCCCGCTGGCATCTTTTGCCAAACCCGGTGCAGTAATCGGAACCCTGCTCCTCATTTTTATCATTGCATGGCTCGGGCACTACATTACCCGCATCTTTTTTATCCGGATCATCACCCGGATTGCCCGGCACACAAAAACCACCTGGGACGATATCCTGATAAAAAGGAGGGTTTTTACCGGTCTCGCCCATCTGGTTCCCGCTTTTATCCTCTACTTCACCGCCGATTTTTCCGCCCCCGGCGCAGGTCAGGAAATCAGTGAACTGAGTGATTCGGCGGTCAGCCTGCTCTCCCGGGATCACTATTTCTCCCTGGCACGATTCCTTGTCAAAGGGGCACAGATCTACTTTATCCTCATCTTTGTTTATGTATTCAATGCCCTGCTGAACGCGGGCCTGGATATTTACAACACGACCCCTTTTGCGCAGAACCGGCCCATAAAGGGGTACGTTCAGCTTATCAAGATCCTGGTCTTTTTTCTCTCCGGCATCCTGCTTGTAGCGATCCTTCTGGGGAAGGACCCCACCGGATTACTTGCAGGTCTGGGGGCCATGGCGGCTGTTCTTTTACTGATTTTTAAAGATACGATCCTGGGCTTTGTGGCCTCTATTCAGCTTTCGGCCAACAACATGGTAAAGATCGGGGATTGGGTGGAGATGCGCAGCCGCGGAGCCGACGGCCCGGTGACCGATATAACATTAAATACCATCAAAGTTCAGAACTGGGATAAGACCATATCCACCATCCCCACTTATGCCATGGTTTCCGAATCCTTTATCAACTGGAAAGGAATGGAAGAATCGGGCGGCAGGCGCATCAAAAGGTCGATTTCCATTGACATGCGTTCGGTCCGCTTATGCACAACCCAAATGCTGAACCGGTTTGAAAAATTTTATTTCATCCGTGATTATGTAAGGGAGAAAGAGAAAGAGATCAGGGAATACAACAAAAGCATGAACATTTCGGATGAAGACGTCATCAGCGGACGGCGCCAGACCAATGTGGGCATTTTCAGAAAATACCTTGAGGTGTACCTGCAAAGGCATCCGAAAGTAAAAAAGGACATGATCTTTATGGTACGCCAGTTACAACCCACCGAGAAAGGATTGCCGATAGAGATCTATGCCTTTTCCAAAGAACAGGAATGGCCCCGCTATGAAGCCGTGCAGGCCGACATTTTCGACCATATCCTGGCCGTTATTCCCGAATTTGAACTCCGCGTCTTCCAGGAACCCTCAGGAGCTGACCTTTCAGGGGCCATCGAAAAAATTTCCCGTTAATCTCCGGGACGATGCCCCGCCCAATAATCGTTCAGGTTCCCTCCAATAAATTGTTCTCCTTCCGGTGTCCTGCAACAGGAAAACAACCTGACAAAAGTCAGGGCTTTTCCTGACAGGACTCCTTAGTAATTATAATTTTTTAATAAATTTGTTTAATAAATTTAAATCAAAAGAGCCTCAAAAATATGAATAAGTCAGATTACCTTGAGCAGGCTGCCGATCTTGACCCGCTCGATGAAAAAATCCTGAAATTAATCACAAAAAACGCACGCATTCCTTATCTGGAAGTCGCAAGGGAATGCAATGTTTCCGGTGCCGCCATTCACCAAAGGGTGCAACGGCTGCTGAACATCGGGGTTGTAACCGGAAGCGAGTTTATCGTGGACCCTCAAAGACTGGGGTATTACACCTGTGCATACATGGGAATACACCTCGAAAAGGCAAAATACCACAAGCAGGTTGTAGAAGCACTCCGGAAAATTCCCGAAATTGTGGAATGTCATTATACGACTGGTCATTATGCCATCTTTATTAAAATCCAGACCAAAACAAATAAACATCTGAAACACCTCATTGACGAGGATCTTCAAAAAATTGAGGGCATTTCCAGAACAGAAACTTTCATGTCGCTTGAAATGGATTTTAAACGTCAGGTACCCATTAAATGAACCAAAATGACACTAAAAAATACATTGGACGGAATTGATCTGAAAATCCTTGAAATCATCACGCAAAATGCCCGGATTCCATTTAAGGATGTAGCAAAGGAAGTGGGTGTTTCAAGAGCTGCTGTGCATCAGCGCGTGAATCGCATGATCGACTTAAAAGTCATTGTGGGGTCGGGCTACCATATCAATCCCAATAAAGTAGAATTTAAAACCTGCAGTTATATCGGCATTTTTCTTGATAAAGGGGGACTCTTTTCAGAAGTGGTGGAGAAATTAAAACTGATCCCCGAAATTGTGGAGTGCCATTACACCACGGGACAGTATGCCATTTTCCTGAAAGTGTATGCCCGGGACAATGAACACTTAAAAAAAATCCTGAGCGGCCGGATCCAGAAAATAAAAGGGATTGCCAGCACTGAAACGTTTATCTCCCTGGAAGAGTCCTTCCGGAGAACCTTGCCGATCAATAATTAGCTTCGTTGCCGGACAGCTTCATAGATCATCACTCCCGCAGCGACGGAAACATTTAACGACCCAATCGTCCCGGAAAGGGGTATGCGGCGTTGCTCATCCGCCAGTTTCAAAACCTTGGGGGAGATTCCTTTCTCTTCGGCTCCCAGCACAAGGGCCAGCGGACCTTTCATCTCCGAATTGAAATAAACCGTTGTTGCCTTTTCCGTGGCTGCGACCACTTTTATTCCCGAATTTTTCAGAAACCGGACGGCTTCGCTCAAGCTGCGAACCCTGCAAATGGGAAGGGAATGCACGGCACCTGCCGAAGTTTTTACGGCATCTGCCCCGATTCTGGCCATTCCCTTTTCCGGAACCACAACGGCATGAACGCCCCCGCAGGAAGCTGTCCGGACAATCGCCCCAAAATTCCGGACATCGGTAATCCCGTCAAGGATAAGGATCAGGGGATCAACGCCTGCCTCAAACAACCCGGGCAAAACAATCCCGATGTCAGCAAATTCAATGGCCGAAAGAAAGGCCAGCACCCCCTGGTGATTTTTCCGGGTCACCCGGTTGATCTTCTCGACCGGAACAAATTGAAAAGGAATATGATGCCCCTGGATCAATTTAAAAAGTTCATGAAACAGTTCATTGTCCAGCCCCTTTTTAATCAATACTTTGTCTACCGTACGGCCGCTCCTTATTGCCTCGGTTACCGCACGGGTCCCGAAAATAAAATCTTTTTCCGTCATTACCCGTTTTTTTTCAATTTCCAGTTCTCCAGGGCTTCATGCTCCTGCTCCCACAACTCCATGCATTCATTCAGCGCTTCTTTCAGCCGATCGTATTTTTTAAACACCGACGGATCACTGACAACCCCGGAAGATGCCAGGAGTTGATCCATCGCTTCAATCTCCTCCTCCAGCTCCCCGATCTTTGCTTCATGCGCTGCCACCTTTTTCTCCAGCCGTGATATGTTTCTGGAGATCGCTTTCCGCTCCTCAAAACTCATTTCAGATGCACTATCCCTCCCTTTTTTAAAAGGACGCTGTTTCCCTGTAACCTTTTGGGCAGGGGCCTCCAGTTCTTTCAGGGATTCCATGCGCTTTTTCCGGAGAAAATCAAAAATCCCGCCCAAATGCTGCCGGATTTTTCTGTCCCGGAATTCATAAACGCAATCAACCAATCCGTCCAGAAAATCGCGGTCGTGCGATACCACAATAACAGTGCCTGAAAAGTGGAGGAGTGCCTCTTTCAGTATTTCCTTCGACTGCATATCCAGATGATTGGTTGGTTCATCCAGCACAAGCAGATTCACAGGTTCCAGCAGGAGGCGGATCATGGCCAGCCTTGATTTCTCCCCCCCGCTGAGTACCTGCACTTTCTTATCCACATCCTCCCCGGAAAAAAGGAATGCCCCCAGAATATCCCGGATCTTTGTGCGGACTTCCCCACGGGCAATTTCATCAATGGTTTCAAAAACCGTCAGGTCTTCATTGAGCCGTTGTGCCTGATCCTGGGCAAAATATCCGGATTTCACCTGATGCCCCTCTTTCAGACTGCCTTCAAAGTCAATTTCATTCAGAAGGATCCGCACCAGCGTGGTTTTCCCTTCGCCGTTCCGGCCAACAAAAGCAATTTTTTCCCCTTTCTCCACCGTAAGGTCGATCTCATCCAGCACGACATGATCGCCATAGCTTTTCGTAATATTTTTTGCTTCGGTTACCACCCTTCCCGACCGGGGGGGATCCGGAAAGCGGATCTTCAGTTCGGAATGATCGGTCTCCTCCACTTCAATGCGGTCCAGTTTTTCCAGTTGTTTAATGCGCGACTGAACCTGGACGGCTTTCGTGGCCTTATACCGGAAACGTTCGATGAACTTTTCCGTATCAGCGATCATTTTCTGCTGATTGCGATAAGCAGCCAGTTGTATTTCCCGCTGTTCCTTTTTCCATTCAATGAACGCCGAAAAATTCATCTGCTGGTCGGTCAGTTTCCCAAGCGCAATTTCAAGGGTACGGTTGCAGACAGCATCCAGGAAAGCTTTATCGTGAGAAACCAAAACAACAGCTCCACGGTAACTCTTTAAAAAATTTTCAAGCCACTCAATGGATTCGATGTCCAGGTGGTTCGTTGGCTCATCCAGTAAAAGAATATCCGGTTTTTGCAGTAATAGCTTCGCCAGCTCCACACGCATGCGCCAGCCACCACTGAATTCGGAGGTGGGCCGGTGAAAATCAGACCGCTCAAACCCTAGTCCCATCAAAATTTTTTCAATCTCAGCCTGATAGTTATCGCCGCCAAGAATGGAATAACGCTCATGAAGTTCAGCCATTTGATCAAGTTTCTTCAGATAATCTTCCGAATGGAAATCAGTGGCCTGCGAAATTGCATGGTTCAATTGCGCCAACCGCTTTTCAATCTGAAGGATCGCTTCAAATGCCCGCATGTTTTCTTCCAGCAATGTATTCCTGTCAACGATCTTCATCTCCTGCGGAAGATACCCGATGGTGGTCTCTTTGGGGATATTTACAGTCCCGGATGTCGGTTCGGTCAGGCCGGCAATGAGTTTCAGCAAAGTGGTTTTCCCCGCTCCGTTCTTTCCGATTAAACCAATGCGGTCGTCGGGCTGGATGATAAAGGAACTCTCTTTAAGCAATTCAAAGCCGCCAAAACGGACCCCAATATTATTTAATGTGATCATTCCCTCGTTTCATTAGTATAAAATAAATTTTAATGTTTGTATTTCAATCAAGTATATATTTCTAACATCCATTTTAAAAAAGGCCCATGGAACTCGCTTGTAATTTTATTCATCACCTTTTGTGATGTTTGCATCATGCTCGTTTCATTAGAATAAAATTAAATTTAATGATTGCATTTCAGTCAAGTATATATTTCTAACATCGTTTTTCACGGGGCCCATGGAACTCACTTGTAATTTTATTTATCTCATTCAGTCGTTTACTTTAAAGGTACTCGATAGAATTCGCAAGCGAATTTTACCTCATTATTAGTGTCCATTTCAAAGGTATTCGATAGAATGCTTTCGCATTTCATTACCTTTTGTGATCTCCTGAACATGCTCGTTTCATCTGAG
>JAGYMR010000139.1 GCA_018400515.1 Tangfeifania sp. | reverse complement strand
TGTGCTTCCGTGGAAGCGGTGCAAATATAATACTTTTATGGAAAATGCCGCAACCTTCGCAAAGGTTAATTGGACATTTCCCTGTGATGATTGCCGGCGGTGATTTTCTGAAAATCCTCCGGATTTCAGGTGAGAACTTTCGCCGTAACCTTCACAGGGTTAACTGTATTTTTCCATTTTATCCTCAATGGTGACAGGTCCCTGAAAATCGACCTGAATTTTCAGATTGGTCAGCATTCGCTCGGTTCCCGCTTCCCAGCAGGCTTCATGAATTTTTTCGATCAGCCCGGAAAGTTGGTCGTACCGGCACTCCACTACCGTCTCAAACGGGCACACCCTGTACCTGAATCCCGTCTCCTCAATGGCTTTAATCGCTTCATCCACCAGCCCGTATTGGACCTTTCCTTCTGCCTCAGGCAAAACCTGAATGGCCACATTAATTTTATTCCTCTTCCAGTCCTTCATCGCCTTCATCCGTTTCCAAATCTTTACGTTCTTTTAACATTCGTAAAATTTCGCCCCGCGACAACACCTTTACATTGGTAATGATCATGTCTTCAGCCAAAAAATCCCCATACTGATTGCACTCTTCGATCACCGAATTAAAAACCTCCCGGATGTTGGTTTTGAGCGGCAAAAGTAAAAGGGAAGTGGAGAACCCCTCGAAAAAATCGATCGATTCAAAGGCGCCTCCCGCATCTTTTAGCGCGAAAAGAAGTTCGGTCTTCACCAGCTTTTGCTGCGTGGCTGTTAACAGCCTGTTCCGGTCCCGGTTGATGAAGACCACATAGTAACGGAGTTTTTCCCCTTTGCCGCCCAAACCGGTGGAAATAAACACCTGCTTTTCATCAAGCAGGGAACTTTGCAGCACCATCCGGCTCTCCTGCATGGCCAGCACCGACCAATTCCTTAAGCCGGCATCCGGATTCTTCAGGTACTTCTCAATGGTCCGGTAAGCCTTCACTTCATCCACACCAGCAAGGGCCGATAGAATCTCTTTTTTTCTTTCAATTCCTGTCTCAGACGAAAACAGTTCCTCCCGTTCCCTGAAACACTCCTCCCCGATATCCCGCTCCCGGATTTTCTTCGAGAATTCAAAATATTCCATCTGATCCTCAATGGCAATCTGCTCCTCCAGAATATTGAAATTCCCCGAAAGCTCTTCCAGCGCTTTTTTAATATCCCCGTAATATTTCTCTTCTTCCATCAATTTGTTTTATACGGCAAAAATAAGCACTTGTTGTGATTAAAGAAAAATTAAAACTGTTTTAAATAAAGGTATTTTCAATATATTTGTAACCTTATTTTTATTTAAATTAATTCCAAAAAAGTTGGATCTTCTGTGAAGTTGAGTGAGGTTAAATACAAGGAGACCGTCATAATAACCAAAATCCTCGGACACGGTTCATTCCGGAAAAGGATTACTGAAATGGGGTTTGTGAAGGGCAAGGAGGTGCAGGTGATAAAAAATGCCCCTTTCAGCGGACCATTTGAATTTAAAATCCTTGATTACAATGTTTCCCTTCGGAAATCGGAAGCCGACCTGATTGAGGTTGTTCCGGTCAGTGAGTTCGACACCAAACTCAATGGCAGTTACGAAGGGGTCATTGACCGGAAAATCAAACTGGTGAATCAGTCAGAAAGAACCCGTACCATCAACATTGCGCTGGTGGGAAATCCCAACTGCGGAAAAACCACCCTCTTCAATTCCATTTCCGGTGCCCGGGAAAAAGTGGGCAACTATACCGGCGTAACGGTGGGCATTAAAAAAATTTCATTCAAATATAAAGGATACACCTTTAATTTTTTTGACCTGCCCGGAACCTACAGCCTGACGGCTTACTCGAACGAAGAGATATTCGTCCGGGAATTTATTTATGAAAAAACGCCCGACATTGTCATCAATGTACTGGATGCCACCAACCTGGAAAGGAATCTTTTCCTTACCACCCAGCTCATCGATATGGATCTGCGGATTGTTGCCGCCCTGAACATGTTCGATGAGATGGAGCGCAAAAAGGTGCATTTTGATTCGGAAGAACTGGCTTCCCTGCTGGGCATCCCCTTTATTCCAACAGTCAGTACCAAAGGAAAAGGCCTGGAGAAATTGTTCGATACCGCCATTGACGTCTTTGAGGGAAAAGACCCGACAACACGCCACATTCACATCAATTACGGCAGCGACCTGGAGGGATCCATTCAAAAGGTCCGGGAAAAGATCAAAGAGGACAAACCCATCACGGATAAAATTTCGTCCCGCTTTCTGGCGCTGAAACTTCTGGAGAAAGACCCCCACATCAATGAATTGCTGACCCGCTATCCCAATTATGATGAGATCAAAAACACGACGGAAAAAGAGATCAAAAAAATTGAAACCCTCCGGCATGAAAATAGTGAAACCGTGGTGGCGGACGCCAAATACGGGTTTATTGCAGGGGCTTTGCGGGAAACCTTTCTGAATCCGTTTCGCAAGAAAAAAACCAACTCGGAAAAGATCGACAGTGTCATCACCAATCGCTTTCTGGGCATTCCAATATTCATTGCCATCCTTTTCCTCATGTTTTTTGCCACCTTTAACCTGGGAGCCTACCCCATGCAGTGGATCGACGCGGGGGTGGTGGCGCTTGGTGACCTGGTAGCAGGCGGAATGCCTGACGGCATGTTAAAAGACCTGATTGTAAACGGGGTGATCAATGGGGCCGGAAGTGTACTGATATTCCTTCCCAACATTCTCATCCTTTTCTTTTTCATTTCCCTGCTTGAAGAGTCGGGCTACATGGCCCGGGCGGCTTTTTTGATGGACAATATCATGCACCGGTTCGGGTTGCACGGGCGGTCGTTCATACCCCTCGTCATGGGTTTTGGATGCAATGTCCCTGCCATTCTTGCCACCCGTTCCATGCGGAATCCCGGCGACCGGTTGCTAACCATGCTCATCATCCCATTCATGTCGTGCAGCGCCCGCCTGCCGGTTTATATCCTGATCATTTCAGCGTTTTTTCATAAGTTTCAGGCACTTATCCTGATCGGAATTTACGCCATGGGGATCCTGATCGCTTTCCTTACAGCGCAGCTCCTGAACAAAACCCTTTTTAAAAACAAAGCGACCCCGTTTGTAATGGAACTCCCCGCCTACCGTTTACCCACTTTGCGGAACATCCTGTATCACATGTGGGACAAAACCCAGCACTATGTCAAAAAGATCGGATCCATCATTCTGATCGGGGTCATCATTATCTGGGCGCTTGGGTATTTTCCCCGCGAAACAGCGAAAACGGAGCAATACACCCAAAAAATGGAGGTCATAAAACAAGACCAACAAATCGATAAACAGAGCAGGCAGCAGGAGATCGCCCGGCTGGAACAGCAACTGGAAGCGGAGCGCCTCTATAACTCCTATCTTGGGAGAATCGGTCTCTTTGTTGAACCCGCCCTGCGCCCGCTGGGTTTTGACTGGAAAATGAGCATCAGCCTGGTAGCCGGGCTGCCGGCAAAAGAGATCATTGTCAGCACCATGGGAGTACTTTACCAGACCAATCCTTCCGAAACAACGGTAAACCTCCGGACAAAACTGCAAAACGAGACGCATTCAACGGGGCCGCGGGAAGGCCAAAAAGTGTTTACCATTCCAACAGTGCTAGCCTTTCTGATCTTCATACTTATCTACTTCCCGTGCGTAGCGGTGGTGGCGACCATCAAAAATGAGTCCGGTTCGTGGAAATGGGCGGCATTTGTGGTTTTCTACACCACATCCCTCGCCTGGGTAAGTGCTTTTATTGTTTATAACATCACCGCCCTTTTTGTATAACAATGGTACAGGAGATCCTGACATATTTCATCATTGCAGCAGCAGCCGGAACGGCTGTCTGGAAAATAAGCAATACCCTTTTCCGGAACCCACGGAAAAAAAACAGGGACGACCAGAAACAGCCCATGCAGTCCCGGCCTGCGCCCTGTGCAGGCTGTTCTGCAGAATGCCCCTTCATTAGGGCATCCTCCCCCCGGACAGAACCTCCGGAAGAGTGCCGGATAAATTAAAGGTTTTTTAACTGATGAATGGTCCCGGCAGGATCATCTGCATTAAAAACAAAACTGCCCGCCACCAGCACATCTGTGCCTGCTTCGATCAATCGCTTCCCGGTGTCAAAATTCACTCCGCCATCCACTTCAATCAGGCAGTCAGATCCGGTTTTGTCAATCATACATCTGAGCCGGGTCACCTTTTTGTAAGTATTGGGAATAAACTTCTGCCCCCCAAAGCCCGGATTAACCGACATGAGCAACACCATATCGAGTTCTGCAATGATATCTTCAAGCACTGCCACCGGGGTATGGGGATTGAGACAGACACTGGCTTTCACACCGTTCTCCTTAATATGATTGACGGTCCGGTGCAGGTGGGGACAGGTTTCATAATGGACGGTCAGATAATCGGCCCCTGCACGGGAAAAATCATCGATGAACTTATCGGGTTCCACAATCATGAGATGAACATCCAGCGGCTTCTCCGCGATCTTCTTAACATGACTGACCACAGGAATGCCGAAGGAGATATTGGGAACAAAAACCCCGTCCATGACATCGCAGTGGACAAAATCGGCCTCACTGTGATTGATCACCCGGATGTCTTCCCCTAAAGAATTAAAATTGGCTGCAAGAATGGAAGGTGCTATCAATGGTTTCATGTATCTGATGACTGGTTTTTATTGACCGAGGTAGGCTTTTAGCAAGCGGTTCCGGTACTGGTTTTTTAACTTTTTAATGGCTTTTTCCTTGATCTGACGGACCCGCTCCCGGGTCAGGCCGAATTCATCCCCTATTTCTTCCAGCGTATGGGGTTGATACCCTTTCAAACCGAAGTAGCAACGAAGGATCTCGGCTTCCCTGTCGCCCAGGGTGGCAAGCGAACGCTCAATCTCCTGGCGCAGGGAACTGCTGATCAACTCGGAATCGGGACTGGGTGAATCTTCATTCAGCATGACATCATACATGTCATTGGCCTCTTCGTCTTTCAGGGGAGCATCCATGGAAACATGAATATTGGAAAAATTCATGGCATCCTCGATGATCTCGGGCCTCGACTCCATCAGATCAGCCACTTCATCAACGGTTGGTTCGCGTTGATATTGCTGCTCCAGCTGATTAAAGGCTTTGTTGATTTTATTGATGGACCCGATTTTATTTAATGGAAGCCGGACAATGCGGGCCTGTTCCGCCAGGGCCTGAAGGATGGATTGCCGGATCCACCAAACCGCATAGGAAATAAACTTAAAGCCGCGGGTTTCGTCAAAGCGCTGTGCCGCTTTGATCAGCCCCAGATTGCCTTCATTGATCAGATCCGGCAGGCTGAGCCCCTGATTCTGATACTGTTTTGAAACCGATACGACAAAACGAAGATTGGCATTGATAAGGGTTTTGAGGGCTTCTTCATCTCCTTTACGGATGCGTTTGGCAAGTTCCACCTCCTTTTCGGCGCTCAACAACTCTACCTTCCCAATTTCATGCAAGTATTTATCCAGCGACAAAGTATCGCGATTCGTCACTTGCTTGGTAATTTTAAGTTGTCTCATTTATGTGTGCCTTATTTCAAATACTAAAAAAACAGCTGTTAAAAATAGGTATCGTTTCTATAATTACAAAACTTCCGTCTGTTTTATTTCCTACTATTAAAATTGTAAATTTCAAAGGGACCGCATGAAACTCGCAAATATTTTAATTCTCCGCTTGTTTGCAGATGTTTTTTATGCTCGTTTCATATATACGGAGAAACGGTTACCGGGTTAACAAAAACGCGGGTATTTTGGGAGGTAATAAATAAAATCAGCGTATTCGCCTTTCCAATAGAAATTTTTTAAACCGGGGAAACGTGTTCCCCAACGAAACCTTTTTCTGCTTCCCCTTCATAAAATCGGCCAGCTTTCCGGGCAGCGGAACACTCTTTTCTCCAACAATGGCAGCCATGTTCTCCAGGAATTTCGCCGGATGAGCTGTTTCAAGAAATACACCGGTCCGGCCGGGTTCAATGCTTTCCGCAAGGGCACGGTATCCGCAGGCGCCGTGCGGATCACATAAATAGCCTGTTTCCCGGTATACCTTCCCGATCGTTTCCCGGATTTGATCATCGGTATAACGGAATCCCCGGATCAGGGAGGAGATTTTTTTATGGGAGTGCCCATAGAGATCCAGGATCCGCGCAAAATTGCTCGGAGCCCCCACATCCATGGCATTCGCGATGGTTTCCACAGAGTCCCGGGGGTGATACTCCCCGGTCTGAAGGTACTGGTAAACCACATCGTTGATGTTATTGGCAGCAATAAATTGGCAGACCGGCAAGCCCATGGCATGCCCGAACAGGCCGGCGGTCAGATTTCCAAAATTCCCGCTGGGAACCGAAACAACCAGCTCTTTCCCTTCCAGGGCACCGGATTCTTTCAGCCGGGCATAAGCATTGAAGTAATAAAAGGCCTGCGGAAGAAAGCGTGCCACATTGATGGAATTGGCCGAAGTAAGGGTCAACGCCCTGTTCAGTTCCGGATCCAGAAAGGCCTGCTTCACCAGGTACTGGCAATCGTCAAACCGGCCGTCAATCTCGAGGGCGGTAATGTTTTGATCCAGGGTGGTGAACTGTGATTCCTGAATAGGACTTACCTTCCCTTTCGGGTAAAGCACATAAACATGAATGCCCTCCACCCCCAGAAAACCATTCGCCACAGCACTGCCCGTATCGCCCGAAGTAGCCACCAATACATTCACCTGTTTTTGCCGGTCACTTATGAAATGGTTCAAAAGGCGAGCCATAAACCGGGCACCGACATCCTTAAAAGCCAGCGTCGGACCGTGAAAAAGTTCGAGCGAAAAAATATTTTCATCCACCGGTACTACCGGACAGTCAAACGAAAGGGTATCCTCAACAATGGCTTTCAGGGCCCCCTCCTCCACGTCTCCGGAAAAAAATTTCTTAGCCACCTCAAAGGCAATCTCCTGAAAAGAGCGGGATTGGATCGATTCAAAAAAGACGGGATGAAACCGTTCGATCCGCTCCGGCATAAAAAGGCCATTGTCTGCAGCAAGTCCTTTCATTACGGCTTCCCTGAGTGAAACCGGGGGTGTATTTTTATTGGTGCTGTAATACTTCATTAGAATAAAATTAAGTTTCGTGTTTGAATTTCAATCAAGTAT
>JAGYMR010000138.1 GCA_018400515.1 Tangfeifania sp. | reverse complement strand
TATCCTCCACTTCAAAGCGAAGGAATACTTTTTTCCGGGTGGTTTTTTCTGAAGACACCCGGATAAAAACCCCGCCCTTCTCTGTATATTTCAGCGCATTTCCGGTAAGGTTCATTAAGATCTGCTTCACGCGAAAAGGGTCGCCGATCAACACCCGCGGGATTCCTTCGTCCATGGAAAAGGTCAGTTGCAGGTTCTTTTCTTCAGCCCGGAAAAGAAGAGAATCCCGCACATTCTGCACCAATTCAAAAGAATTGAACGGCACTTTTTCAATGTAGAGCTTCCCCATGCCGAGTTTAAAAAGAAACAACACCTCATTCACCACCGACAGTAAATGTTCGGATGACTGGGAGATCAACCGGCAAAACTTTTTCTGTTTGGGTGTAAGATCAGTTTTTTTTAATAAGCTGGTAAATCCAAGGATGGCGTTCAGGGGAGTTCTGATCTCGTGGCTCATGTTTGCCAGGAACAGCGATTTCGCTTTGTCTGCCTCTTCTGCTTCGCGCCGGGCTTTAATTAATTTCTGCTCGACCTCTTTCTCCTTTGTCACATCCTGAGAGATCAGGGCCCCACCAACAACGTTTTTATCGAATCCGTAAACAGGCGTTGCACTGATAAAATAGACATATTTTTTTATACGGACTTCCCCCTCCGAAACTTTGCCTTCGAGGGCGTTGCTGTAAAAAGGAAACAGCCGTTTCTGGGTTTTCTCATCAAAGACTTCAAAAAGGGATTTCCCCGTAAAGTCATTGTTTGAAAACCCCAGCCGCTCCTTTTCACGTCCGCCGGCCAAAACATGGCGAAAATCAGTATCGAAAAGATACACATCCATTCCCGGCAGATTTTCGATAAGAATATCGCGGTAGTCTTCCAGATCGGAGGGCGTTTCACTGTAAAACACGAGCCCTGCCGAATAGGCTTCCCGTCCGTCGCCCATCCGCACTTTTTCAAGCAATACATTTACCGGAAGCAAAATGTCATTCTTCGACAGGATATTGGAATCAAAAATTTGGGGTTCACCGGTCTCCCGGAGGATTTCCGTTCGCTCTTTTAATTGTTTGAAATCATCGATCCGGAGAAAAGAGTTCATGGGGGGCAGATGGTCGGGATGAAACCTGCCAAATATATTTTCAAAAGCCCCGATAAACCGGATAACCTTGAATTCGCGGTTGAAATAAAGCGCCGCATCCTGCCTGACCGCAGCTTCTCCCGATTCAAGTTCCCCGGAATACACATCAAGCCGGGCGGTTTTAATTTTATGACTAAGCAGGTCCAGCGACTTATCGAGTTCGATTAGTTTTTCCAGATCGATATTCTCTTTCCGAAGTCCCTCAATAAGCCGGGAGATCTGCTCAAGGTGGTTATTTAAACTCCGTTCCATCCCGTGTTGACTTAAACCTTAAAGATAACAGGAAATAAACAAAGGACAAAAGTCGGGGCGGAAGAATAAAAAACCCCGCATTATTTGTCTTTTCAAAAGGATAGGCCTAATTTGCCCCATTGGCCGAACCCTATAAAAAAGAAAAAAATGAAACGCCGGAGATCTTTCAATATCCTCCTCGTGGAGGCATTCGTTTTAACCCTGATGTTTTCCGGATGTAAAAATCCGGAAAGCAAAAACAAATCAGGCCATATCCCTTCAACACCTCCGGGATGGAACGCGCTGTTCGATGGCAGCTCCCTGGGGAAATGGGATGTTACCCCCTTTGGCACCCAGGGCCCTGTGCAGGTTTCCGGCGGCAGCATTATCCTGGGAATGGGCGACGGATGTACGGGCGTGACGTGGACCGGTGATTTTCCCCGGATGAATTACGAAGTTTCGCTGGAGGCCCAAAGGATATCGGGAAACGACTTTTTTTGCGGAATGACCTTCCCGGTGGGTGAATCCTTCTGCTCCCTGATTGTGGGAGGCTGGGGCGGTCCCGTGGTCGGGCTCAGCACCATTGACGGCCGCGACGGATCCGAAAATGAAACCCGCACCCTCAAAAACTTTGAAACCGGTCAATGGTATCGCATCCGTCTAAAGGTGTCATCCCAAAAAATTGAAGCCTGGATCAACGGGGAAAAAACAGTCGACTTCACCACCCGAAACAGAAAACTTTCCATACGGCCTGAAGTGAACCTTTCCAGACCTTTTGGCATTTGTTCCTGGAAGACCACGGCCGCCCTCCGGGATATACGCTTACATGAAGATCCCCTCCCCGACACCGATGGGAAGGTCAAGCCAGAACCAGACAAACAGCAGGACAACCCACATGAGGAATAAAACCACTGCATAAGGCACCAGCAGGGACAGAATGGTGCCGATGCCAATGCTTTTATCGTATTTCCTCACCCAGCCAATCAGCAGCGGGAAATAGACATAGAGCGGACTGATGGCGTTGGTAATGGAGTCTCCCACCCGGTACATCAACTGGATAAAGGCAGGACTGTAATTCAACTGAGCCAGCATGGGAATAAAAATGGGGGCAAAAATGGCCCATTTCGCCGATCCGCTGCCAATAAAAATATTCAGAAAAGCGACCAGGATCATGTAGAGGGTAAACATCAGCGGACCGGTTAAACCGGTGGATTGCAAAAACTCTGCTCCGTTAATGGCCAGGATGGCATCCAGGCGGCTCCAGTTAAACAGGTTGATGAACTGGGCCACCACCAGCATCAGCACAATATACCCCGAAAGGTCCTTCATCCCCTGCTCCATGAATTTGAGCACATCGTCGGGTTTTTGGATGCTCCCGGAGATTTTTCCATATACATAACCCGGGATGGCAAACAAAAAGAAGAGCAACGGCACCAGGCCGCGGAGGAACGGGGACGGCACCAGGCCGCCGGTCTCCTGATTGCGGAGGGGGGCTCCGGAAGGGATTACCAGGACCAGAACAATTCCCACATAGATCAGGACTGCCAGCCCGGCATACCGCAAAGCGCCCTTTTCACGGGCACTCAACTTTGGTGCTTCACTGAAAGATTCCACCGAAGCATCGCCAAGGGCAAAATTCCGGCATTTCGGAATGGTAAAACGGGAAGCTACAAAAGCACCGCCAAGGCCCAAAAAAAGGGTTGATACAATCATGAAATACCAGTTGGCCGTGGCACTCACTTCTATGGAAGGATCAATCTGCTGAACCACCTCGGTACTGATCCCGGCCAGCAGAACGTCGGTTCCGGCAATGAAGAAATTGGCTGTGAACCCGGCAGTGGCCCCGGCATAGCCGGCGATAAGACCGGCAATGGGGTGAAGCCCCATTTGGGAAAATATCAATGCAGCAATCGGGGGAACTATGACAACCCCTGCATCCGAACCGATGTTCCCGCAGGCCCCGATAATAAAAATAACCGGCAACACCACCTTGCGGGGAACAGCAAATGCCATGGTCCGCATAATGATGGTGAGTAAACCGCTCCGCTCGGCAACGGAAACCCCCATCAGCATTACCAATACCAGTCCAAAGGGCGCAAAATGGGCAAAATTTGTTACCATCTCCTCCAAAAAGCGGCGCAATCCCCATCCCGAAATAAGATTCCGGGGAACCACCACCTCGCCGGTCCCGGGATCAATAGCGCTGATCCCCGAAAATGCCGTGACAGCACTCAATACAATGATCAGCACGATCACCCATGCAAATAACCAAAACGGATGGGGCAACTTATTCCCCAGAATTTCAATCCATTTTAGTACACCCGTACTTTTTGTCGCTGAACCGTCCGGGAAGGAATCATTTTTTTCCGCCATATAAAAAAAATTTTGTGCCTTTAGTGAAAATTACCGGAGGCACAAAATGGGGATTTTTTTTTAAACCGGAAAAATAAACGGCAAAATCCTGCCCTTCACCGGGGCATCCGACTGGCTTTTCAATGGGGTGCAGGCCGGAAAAATTAAGCTCCTGCTCCCGGAAAACACGGCATCAGGAGGAAACGGAGCTTTGTGCCGGCAGGCAACCGGTCATTCCGACTCCCGGTGATATTGCTGCAATGATTTTACTTTATACGCCCCGTTGCGCCGCTCTTTTATTCCCTGAGTAGCGGCATAAGCTGCGGCCGTTGTGGTGATGTAGGGAATATTGCTTTTAATGGCATTCTTGCGAATATAAGAATCGTCGTACTCACTCATCTTACCGGCTGGTGTGTTCACCACCAGGTCAATTTCCCCGTTCACCAGGGCATCCACAATGTTGGGCCGTTTTTCATAAATTTTATTGATAAAACGGGATTCAATACCATGGTTTTCAAGAAATTGCTTCGTCCCCCGGGTAGCCATGATGTCAAACCCCATGGCCCGGAAATTCCGGGCGGTATCCAGAATTTTTTCCTTATCCCGGTCTCCGATGGTCATGAGTACAGTCCCCTTCAGGGGGAGGGGTGTTTTAGTGGCTTCCTGAGATTTGAAAAAAGCAAGCCCGAAAGAATCAGCGATTCCCAGCACTTCCCCTGTTGAACGCATCTCCGGTCCCAGAACGGGATCCACCTCCGGGAACATATTGAACGGGAAAACAGCCTCTTTCACACCAAAATGCCTGACCGTTTTCCGCTCCAGGTTAAAATCGCCCAGTTTTTTTCCCAGCATGATCTCCGTCGCTATTTTTGCCATCGGGATATTGCATATTTTGGACACCAGCGGTACTGTGCGGGATGCCCGTGGATTGGCCTCCAGAATGTACACCCGGTCTTTATAGATGGCATACTGGATATTCATCAGCCCCACCACTTTCATCTCAATGGCAATCCGCCTTGTATACTCCTCGATGGTTTTCAGCAACTCATCTTTAATGATCACCGGGGGAATGACACAGGCCGAATCCCCCGAATGAATCCCCGCATATTCAATATGCTGCATCACAGCGGGTACAAAAGCATCTGTACCGTCAGCGATGGCATCCGCTTCGGCCTCGATGGCATCTTCCAGGAATTTATCGAGCAGCAGCGGACGGTCAGGACTGACATCCACCGCCGCCATTACATACTGGCGCAGCATCTCCTCATCAAGAACGATCTTCATGGCTCTTCCTCCCAGCACATAAGAAGGACGCACCATCAGCGGATAACCAATGCGTTGTGCAATGTCCAAAGCCTCCTCAAGGTTTTTGGCCATCCCTGATTCAGGCTGGGGAATGCCCAGTTTTTCCATAATCATGCGAAACCGGTCACGGTCCTCGGCAAGATCAATGGTTTCGGGACTTGTGCCAACAACTTTTACGCCATTGGCCTCCAGTTCATCAGCAATGTTCAGGGGGGTCTGCCCCCCGAACTGAACCACCACGCCCTCGGGTTGCTCTTTTTCGTAAATGCTCAGAACATCCTCTACCGTGAGCGGTTCAAAATAGAGTTTATTTGAAGTGTCATAATCGGTGGAGACGGTTTCCGGATTGCAGTTCACCATGATGGAATCATAACCGGCATCACGGATGGCAAAAGCAGCATGCACGCAGCAATAATCAAACTCGATCCCCTGCCCGATCCGGTTGGGTCCGCCGCCCAGCACCATGATCTTCTTTTTGGTTTCCGGGTGCACTTGGTCCGGTGCATTGTAAGTGGAATAGTAATACGCGGCATCCGCGCCACTGACCGGCACCGGCTCCCAGGCCTCCGCAAGCCCCAGTGCGAGGCGGCGTTCGCGTATCTCTTTCTCCGGAAGCTCAAGCAGCATGGCCAGGTATTTATCGGCAAAGCCGTCTTTTTTAGCCTGAATGAAAAGATCATCGGGGATGCCCCTCTCTTTGGCCCTCAAAAGCTCCTCTTCCAGGTCCACCAGCTCTTTCATCTGCTCAATAAACCAGTGCTTTATGGCGGTCTTTTCAAAAAGCTGATCCACCGTGGCTCCTTTCCGGAGGGCTTCGTACATGATGTACTGCCGTTCGCTGGAGGGGGCTTTCAGCATTCCCATTAACGTTCCCAGCGATTTTTTATTGAAATCACGGGCAAAGCCGAGCCCGTAACGGCCGGTTTCGAGCGAACGGATAGCTTTCTGAAAAGCCTCTTTGTAATTTTTCCCGATGCTCATCACCTCGCCAACAGCCTGCATCTGGGTTCCCAGCTGATCTTTCAGCCCGTCAAATTTCTCAAAGGCCCACTTGGCGAATTTTACCACCACATAATCTCCGCCCGGGGTATATTTTTCAAGGGTTCCTTCCCGCCAGTACGGGAGTTCGTCAAGGGTCAGCCCCCCGGCCAGTAGGGCTGATATGAGCGCAATGGGAAATCCCGTTGCTTTGGATGCCAGGGCCGATGAACGGGATGTCCGCGGGTTGATCTCAATCACCACCACACGACCGGTCCGGGGATCATGGGCAAACTGCACATTGGTGCCTCCGATCACCCCGATATCTTCCACAATGCGGTACGAATAATCCTGCAACCGCTGCTGCAATTCCTCCGAAATGGTCAGCATGGGAGCTGTGCAGAATGAATCGCCCGTATGGATGCCTATGGGATCGACGTTTTCAATAAAACATACCGTGATCATCTGGTTCTTCGCATCGCGCACCACTTCCAGTTCCAGCTCTTCCCAACCCAGGACCGACTCCTCCACCAGGATTTGCCCCACCATGCTTGCGGCAATGCCGCGGGAAGCAACGATGTGTAACTCCTCCACATTATACACCAGTCCCCCGCCGGTGCCTCCCATGGTGTACGCCGGGCGTATGACCACAGGATATCCCAGGTCCCCGGCAATCTTTTCAGCCTCCTCCACCGATGTAACAGCAGTACTCCGGGGCATTTCAATGCCAAGCCGTGCCATCGAGTTCTTGAATTCCGTGCGGTCTTCCCCCTTTTCAATCGCTTCCAGGTTGACCCCGATCACCTCCACACCGTATTCCTCCAAAACACCCTTTTTTGCTAACTGCGAAGAGAGGTTCAGCGCCGTTTGCCCGCCCAGGTTGGGTAAAAGGGCATCGGGCCTTTCCTTTTTAATAATTTCAGTGAGGGCATACTCGTTGAGCGGCTCAATATAGGTGTGATCCGCCATCTCCGGATCCGTCATGATGGTTGCCGGATTGGAGTTTACCAGAACAATCTGATAACCCAGCGAACGAAGGGCTTTACAGGCCTGGGTTCCGGAATAATCAAATTCACATGCTTGTCCGATGATAATCGGCCCCGAACCGATAATCAGTATTTTTTGAAGGTCTTTTCGTTTTGGCATAGGATTTTATTTTTAATTACTACTTCATTAGAATAAAATAATATTAAACA